>JANQQO010000029.1 GCA_028289305.1 Rickettsiales bacterium
CACGAGCAGTCCCGCCGAGGCGGGCAGCCGCTCACTATGCTCTGTCAGCTTAAACACCGTGCCGTTATACACCGCCTCGCCTTCAAACACGCAGGAGCCATAATGCAGCCCATGCGTCAGCACATGTACTTTCGCCTCGCGCCAGGGCACAATCTCCCCGTCATACCAAATCCACCCATCGCGGTTATCAAAAGGAATAATGGTCATAAGCGCCTATAGTATATTCATCATCTAAGCGCCCGTCTCGGCGCTGGCCCGGCAGAATAGGGGTAACACCCCCTGCAAGACAAGCAGAAATTTGACGATAGGCCGCATATCCTGCTAAAACACCCCGCATGAAACAGCACCACCATATTCTCGTCGTCGATGATGACGCACGGCTGCGCGCACTGCTCGCGCAATATCTCGAAGGAGAGGGCTTCGCCGTCACCACCGCAGAAGACGCCCGCGCTGCGCAAGAGGCGCTCCGTGCCACGCCGTGCGATCTGGCCGTGGTCGATGTGATGATGCCCGGCGATACCGGCATCACCCTCACCAAACACTGGCGCGCTACGGGGGAAAACATCCCGGTCATCATGCTCACCGCGATGGGTGAACCGCAAGACCGCATCGATGGCCTATTAAGCGGCGCCGATGATTATCTCGCCAAACCCTTTGAACCCGAAGAGCTCAAACTGCGCATCGCCAGTGTGTTGCGCCGCACCGCACCACAAAAAACCCCGCATATCACTTTCGGCCCCTTCACCTATGACCTAGAAACCCGCGAACTCCACCGCGGCAAGGAGCGCATCGTGCTCACTTCCAGCGAAGTCCGGCTCTTCACCATTTTTGCTGAACGTACAGGCGAGGAAATCAGCCGTGAGGAGCTCTCCCAAGCGCTAAACGGCATCAGCGAGCGCTCGATTGATGTGCAAATCACCCGGCTGCGCCGCAAAATCGAAGCCGACCCCAAACAGCCCATCTACCTTAAAACCGCCCGCGGTGCCGGGTATATCTTTACCGCAAATCGAGGGTAGGAAACTCTTTAGACACGAAAGAACCCCCACTATTCCCATCCCGCCCCCACTGTTGCAAAAATGCAACATTTGGATCCTTCCGAAAAAAAATTGCGTTTGTTAACGATTTATTAACCTTTTTTATGTATATAAACCACTGGTGCTGCCGAATTTAACCGTGAGGTAGTGTTTTAAGGGGAGAGCATAGCTAGATTTTAGCCAAAAAATGGGCTAGAATGGAAGGTAATGCTTTATAAGGAGGGGTGCGAAGAGCCATGGAAGTGCACTCATTGGAGGAGTTTTTGAAGCATCGCGATGACCCATCGCCGAAAGTTCGGGTGGGCCTCGCACGTGAGATCTGTGAACAATTTAACGATCACAGCTTCAAAGACGATGAATTATCGATCGTAGAAGACATTCTACTGCTGCTTGCACAGGATGTGGAGGCCGAAGTACGCCGCATGCTGTCTGAACAGCTCAAACAAAATCCTGATTTACCACGCGAAACGGCACTGCATCTGGCGCATGATGTGGCCGATGTCTCGCTGCCGGTGCTGGAGTTTTCCACCGTGCTTACGGAAAATGACCTGGTGGAAATTGTCCACAGTGCCAAGGAGGCGGCTAAACATGTCGCTATTGCTAATCGTGATTTCGTGCCTTTGCGTGTCTCAGATGCGCTGGTGGATACCGAAAACGACGTGGTCGTCACCACTTTGCTGGAAAATCGCAATGCCCGCATCGGCGAATTCTCGATGGAAAAAGTGCTCGATACATTTAAAGAGAATGATCGCGTGCTCCACACGCTGGTTGATCGCGGGGGACTCAGTGTCACCCTGGCAGAGCGCATGGCGTCTTTCGTCTCCGGCCAGGTGAAACAGCAGCTGGTGCGCCATTACGGCCTGCCGGAAAAAACCGCTAGCAAAGCGATGCAAGATACGCAGGAAAACATCACCCTGGATATCGCCGAGAGCGCGAAACAAGACACATTGCTGCATAAAGCGCCCTGTGCCAAAACCATCGAATTGGTCGAAACGCTGCATGCCAGCAAAAAACTCACCTATTCGATCGTGCTAAAAGCGCTGTGCCGCGGGGATATTCGCTTTTTTGAGGCGGGGCTGGCTAAACTTGCCGGTATTCCGCTCGCCAATGCGCGGAAACTCATCTATGACGGCAAAAATCACGGCTTCGAGGCACTTTATCGCGCTACCGACCTGCCGGAAAACATGTTCAACGCCACCGAAACCATCTTCCGCCTCGCCTCTGAAGAGGGCGAGCACCACGAAGAGCCGGCGCTGTTTTCCGCCCGTATGGTCGAGCGCATCCTCGCCCTTGGCTATGATAAAAGCGTGCCCAATATGCAATATCTCATCACCTTGCTGCATAACCGGCACTAGTTCCGTGCTAAGTGTTATGTATTGCGTGTTGAGTGATGCCAAACACTCAGCACCCAGCACTTAACACTATCCTCCTGAAAAACAACCTCTTTATCCCCTTGTCTTACCCAAACCCCGCCCCTACCGTGCATTGTCATAAAAGTTTAACATAAAAATATCGTTTTTACCCTTTACATATTCATAATTATGTGTATACTACAACCATAATTAACAAGATATATGAGTTGTATATAAACGAGAAAAATAGATAACACAAACCCTATATAGCGGAACTGTTCACCCCTCCCTCCCCAGGGATCCCGCGGCCAAGCCCTCAACCAGCACTCCCTCCGGCCGCGGGGTCCCACCTTCTTGACCTCTTAAAGGGGGGGAGGGGTGAAGCTAACGGCCCTATCTGTTAAAAGGGCCCCCACGTTCCGCTACAATCCCCTTCCTTAAGGTGGTGTTACATAGTAACACAGTGTATACTTGGGCTTATGCATATTCTTTTAGTCAGACATGGCGAAACCCTTCTTAAAAACCATGCAGAGTTTGTAAGAACCGAGATAGGCGATACCAAGCGTGCCCACTTGACAGAAGAGGGAGAAGCACAAATTGAGCTCACCGCTGAAATTCTTGATGAAACTATCAAAGCACGTTTTATGCAGGATGGGTATGACTGGCCTCCCATTCCTGGCGCGATAGAAATTATCTGTGGGCCGAGCACACGTGCCCATCAAAGTGCTGATATTATTGCAAATAACCTCGAACACACCAGCACACCAACACAATCTTACGATTTTTTACAAGACCTCGGCCAAGGCCCAGCGGGTGAAATACCTATGAATCGCTTAGAACAAGAAGCCGCCGCATTAAAAGAAGCCTATGACGCAGCACGAAAAAACCTCAACCACCCTGGGGATCACTATACTACCCTCCGCTTCCCACATCACCTTACACCTGAAGAATTCGAAGGTGTGATTGAAGACCCTTTGCTTGAGTATGTACACGACGCACAAGCACGTGGTGTAAAAACGGTTATTATGGTCGGCAGCGCTATCAACCAATTGCTGGTCACTAAAGCGCTCTGTGCAAAGGAAGAAGAGTGGTTTAACGAGGCTGTATTGAACGAAAACAGGGCTCCCCGTGGGTCAATCCGCCATATCATATGGCATGGTGAAGATCCTGCAATAGACCGCGGCATTATCCATCCGAAAAAAAACAAGGGAAAAGGTCCCCTTGACCATGTAGCAAAGAGAATGCCACCTGACGACGACCAGCTAGCCCGCTAATCCATCTATAATTATCAGTATACTAAATCGCTCCCCCTTGAGGGGGAGCACGCGAAACAAGGCGCTGTGCGCCGAAGATGAGCGGTGGGGGGTGAAGGAGCAAGATATCACCCCCACGCATCGAACATCACCTGCCTTCGCTTATGCTATGGCATGATGTGTTCTCTGCCGCTCCCCCCCTCAAGGGGAGCAGAAAGTGATTTCAGTCTTCCGCCACCCGAATCATCGCTGGCGCTTCGCCTGCGGCATAACGTTGCCACATCTGCTGATACGCTGCTTCCAAATACCCCACATAGCGTGGAGTATCAAATAGCGGCGCAGTCTGCTGTTTTTTAAGGATTTTCTCCTTTAGCCCCGCCCGCATCTTTGCATCCTGCCCAAGCTGCAGCGCTAGCGCCTCATACGCCTCTATATCCTCAGTCACCAATTCCGGCATTTCCAGCGCAGTGAGCAACCCGGCACAGGCGCGCGAGGCAAAATGCTGCCCTAATAGCGTCACCACCGGCACTCCAGCCCATAGCGCATCCACCGTGGTGGTATGCCCACCATAAAGCCGTGTATCCAGCGCCACATCCACCAGCGATAGCCGGGTTAAGTGCTCCTCCTTGCCCACATGCCCGGTAAAGAGCACTCGTGCAGGATCCACCCCGTGCTGCTCAGCTGCCCGCCGCAGATTCTGCTGTACGGTTTCTGAGTCGCTATAGAGCCACAGCACACTCCCCTCCACCTGCGTTAACAGCCGCATCCACACGGCAAAAAACACCGCATCCAGCTTATAACTGCTACTAAACGAGGCAAACACACACCCCTCCGCCGGCAATCCCCACGCCTCGCGCGTCACCTCCGGGTCGGGCCGGGCTTGCGTATTATCGGTAACCACATAGGTATAGGGCAAACAGGCGAAGGTCTCGCTGTAATACGGCGCATGCTCCTCAGGCGTTACTACCGGGTCAGTGATGATATAATCCAGCCACTCTGCCCCGGTACTACACGGAAAAGCCAGATACGAGACCTGAATCGGTGCTGGGCGCTGCATCAAAATCTCCTGGCGGCTGCCGCGCCCAAGTCCGGTCGCATCCACCAGAATATCAACCCCATCATCGTAAATCTTCCGCGCCGCCTCCACATGGCTCAGTGGCGCGAGATCAACAAAATCATCCGCTCCTGCTGCAATCGCCGTACGATATGCGTTCGGCTCGGCCTTATCATACACATAGACCACCACGCGAAACCGCTTCCGGTCATGCAAGCCAAACAGGCTGCGCGTTAAATGCCCAATCGCATGATCACGAAAATCCCCCGAAATATAGCCAAGGGTGAGAATATCCTTTTCCTCTGCCCGTCCGCTCATATCAAACGGGGTAAACGGACATTTCTGCACAAAATCGTCATACATCACCTTGGTCAGCAGCTGCTGCACCGCGAAATTACGCTTCACGTCATCACAGCGCGAAATGTGGCTTAAGAGCGCCTGACCAAATAGCTCTCCCGCCGCGATTCCCTCTTTCTCCATCGCATCTACAGGGGGTTCTAGCGCCGCAAATGCCTCCCAATCACACACGCGCTGATATAAAAACAGCAACTCGCCCGAGGCCTCTTTTAACGTCGGATCGAGCGCTAGCGCCTTCTCAAAATACTGAATTGCCTTATCTTCGCCCTCCTGCCCGCGCGCGGCCAAAATCACCCCCGCACGCTGATACGCCGCTGGATTCTCCGGATCCAGCGCAATCACCCGCTCATGACACAGCAATTCTTGATCAAAATGATGCACTGCGCGCAGCAAATCCGCCATGTGCATATAGGCTTTCAGGTAATTGGGGTTCAGCTTAATCGCGGTGTTATAGCTCACCAGCGCCTCGTTCAGCTTGCCTTGCTGCTGCTGCACCATGCCCAGATGCAGCCAAATCTCCGGAATTGTTCCCGTATCCTGAAGCGCTTGCTGACACAAGCGTTCCGCTTCGGCAAATTGCCCTTGCTGCGTGCGTTCTACCGCCTGGTGATACAACAGCGTCACCGTGTTCGACACCGCTGCTGTTGTTCCATTGCCATTCTTCTTGCCCATCACACGCCACCCTAAAAACAATTGGCGGTGGAGTAAAGTTATTCTGGCTTGTGTTTGGATAAAAGATAGGATAAAAGAATCCGCTCCAACCCGGGAGATCCCGGAAATACGCATTTGGGGGCGTAGTTCAGTTGGTCAGAACGCCGGCCTGTCACGCCGGAGGTCGCGGGTTCAAGTCCCGTCGCTCCCGCCACTCGCTTTCGCCCATACCGGTTGGAACCATGCTCCACACTCTCACACTCCTCCTCCCTGCGCTGATTCCTTCCTGGCGATTCTTTGATAGGATTGCGCCTTCCCCGCGTATCGAATTTACCTTGCTCAACAGCCCAGACGACACCCCCACCACATGGCAGGAATTCCGCCCCAGACCAGCGTATTTCCCATTTAGCCACATGCTAAAACGCCTGTTCTGGAACCCTGTGTGGAATGAATCCCTCTTTCTTGTGAGCTGTGCGGAACGGCTCATGGCAAACCCCACCGAGCACAGCATCCAACAGATCCAAACACGCATCCTCGCCGAGCTTAAACGCCACAAAGTCGATATCACCCAAACGCCTTATCTGCAATTTAGACTCGTATTCATAAACCGCCAGGGCACAGAGTTACACCAGCACATCACCTTCACCTCACCCATATACGATTCTACCGAAAGGCAGGTCCATGCCGCTAGATGATGCCATCCGCATCACCGAACTCCTGCTCGCTTTCGCCTTTCTGCAGCAAAGCAGCGAGCATCTGTACGCATCACCCGCTGAACAACGCTTATTCCTCCCACGCATTCTCCTAAGCATCCTACTGATGCTGGGGTTTTACACGCCCTGGGTATGCGTGGCCCTGCTCATCCACGCGCTGTTCATACTGCGATATTTCCAAGGCCCTTATAACGGCGGCAGCGATCGCATGGGTCTGCTTATCCTATGCTGTCTATGCGCTACCCACTTCATGCCCAGCCTATACTTACAAGAACTCGCCTTCGGATATCTCGCGGTACAATTACTGCTCTCGTATTTTATCGCCGGCTGGGTCAAGCTCATCAACCCTGAATGGCGTAACGGCCGGGCTTTACAAGACGTGTTCCGCTTTTCCGCCTATCCTGCGAGCGAACATTTTAGAGTCTGGGCAGAATGGCCACGGTTATTACATGTCATGTCTTGGGCCGTCATACTATTCGAAGTGCTCTTCCCCTTCACCTTACTCACCAAAACCACCCTCATCCTCGGCCTCATAACCGCGGCCATCTTCCATTTCGCCAATGCCACCCTGTTCGGCTTAAACCGATTTTTCTGGATCTGGCTTGCCGCCTACCCGTCCATTCTCTGGCTACAACACCGTATTTTTGTTGCAGGAGCACTCTAGCCCCTGCTAACATGCACCGCACATGGTAATCGTATGACCACGCATGATCCCATAGACGAGCTCAGCAAGCGGTTTTTAGACCTGTGGCAAAAGCAGCTTGCGGCGAGTTTTAAAGATCCTGCGCTCATCAGCACTATGCTGCAGACCATGCAACAGATGCAGGCATTTACCGAGCAATCCCATGCCCAACCCTCTAACGCTTCCAGCGCCGGCCTATCTGAACCCCGCTCTGATACACTGCATGAGCTCATCGACCGCCTTACTGCTTGCGAAGAACGGCTCGCTATCCTGGAATCCCAGCTTGAACAGCGAGGTGACAGCCCTCCTCCACCAGCTGAAGACGCTTCCTGATATCCTCCCGCTTGCCCGTCGGGTCCAGCACGACGCGCTGACCCAGTTCGAACAGCTCACCCAGGGCATCACCACCTATGCCACTGCCGCTTCGCCTGTCTTCCCCACCCTGCCTGATGCGGTGTGGGAGCAGGGCAGCACCAAACTCTATGATTATAGCCCCGATACCCCTGGAACAGCCTCCCTCGCGCTTGTCATCCCCTCACTCATCAACCGCACCTCCATCCTCGATCTGCATGAAGACCGCAGCCTCATGCGCTTCCTTGCTTCCTGTGGCATGCACGCGCTGCTCGTTGATTGGGGCGAGCCCGGCGCGGCAGAAACACATTTCACCCTAGAACACTATCTCACCCGCCTTGCAGATATCACCGCCTGGGTGCACGATACCCATAACCGCCCGCTCATTCTCATCGGCTATTGCATGGGCGGCTTGATGGCGCTTGCCCACACCCAGCTTCACCCCGAACATATAAAAGGCCTGGCTCTGCTTGCCACCCCGTGGGATTTTCATGCGCCTGATGTCGCGCGCATCCCGCTTGATCCCGAAGGTGTCGATGCGCTTTCCGCCCTGCTTCAGAGCACGCCACTCCTGCCCAAAGAAGCGGTACACGCCATCTTCTACCTGCTCCACCCCTGGGCGGTGCAAGACAGTTTCCGCCGCATCGCCAGCGAGCCCGACCCTGCTGAGCGCACCCATCTCATCGCCCGCGCCTATTGGGCGAATGATGGCATTGCCCTCACCCAAGAAGTGGCCCATACCTGCTTCGTCGAATGGGCCTGCCATAACAGCACCATGCACGGCCAGTGGCAGATCGGCACCACCGCCATCACGCCGGAGCACATCACCTGCCCCAGCTTCATCGCCACGCCTGCGCATGATTTTATCGTCCCACCGCATAGCAGCGCCCCGCTCACCCAGCTGCTTCCAGGCGCCACATCCACGCTCTGCCCCTCGGGCCATGTCGGCATGATCACTGGGCAAAAAGCCCATGACCATCTCTGGTTGCCCCTTGCAAAATGGGTGGAGAATCTCTAGGTATAATACGTTTCCGGGAACAAAAGAGGTATTGCCATTATGTCTTCTATCGTCATCACTGCCGCTGCACGCACCCCCATCGGGAACTTCCTCGGTGGTCTCAGCACCCTGCCCGCGCACCAGCTCGGCGCCATCGCGATTAAAGAAGTGCTCACGCGTGCGAAACTTTCAGCAGAAGACGTCTCCGAAGTCATATTCGGCCAAGTATTAACCGCCGCGCAAGGGCAAAACCCCGCACGCCAAGCCTCCATCGCCGCAGGTCTGCCCAAAGAAGTCCCCGCCTGGGGCATCAACCAAGTCTGTGGCTCCGGCCTACGCAGCGTCGCCCTTGGCTATCAAGCGATCCAACAGGGCGATAGCCACATCGTCATCGCCGGCGGCCAAGAGAATATGAGCCTCGCCCCCCACGCGCTTAATTTGCGCACCGGCACTAAATTCGGCAATGCTGAATGCACCGACACCATGATCCATGACGGCTTATGGGATATTTTCAACAACGTGCATATGGGCATCACCGCCGAGAACGTCGCCAAGCAATTCTCCATCAGCCGCGATGAGCAAGATGCATTCGCTGCCGGCTCCCAGCAAAAAGCCGAGGCCGCGCAAAAGGATAACCGCTTCAAGGAAGAAATCGTGCCCGTCACCGTGCCCGGCCGCAAGGGCGACACCATCGTCGAGTCCGACGAATTCCCCCGCCACGGCACCACGGCAGAAACTCTCGGCAAGCTCCGCCCAGCCTTTGATAAAGAAGGCACCGTCACCGCAGGCAACGCCTCGGGCATTAATGATGGCGCGGCCGCCCTCGTCCTCATGAGCGAGGAAGAAGCCAATAAGCGCGGCTTAGAGCCTTTGGCACGCATCGCCTCCTGGGCGCATGCCGGGGTCGATCCCGCGATTATGGGCACGGGCCCCATCCCCGCCACGAAAAAAGCGGTGGAAAAAGCCGGCTGGAAACTGGATGACCTCGACCTCATCGAAGCCAATGAAGCCTTCGCCGCCCAGGCCATCGCGGTGAATAAAGAGCTCGGCTGGAATACCGAAAAGGTCAATGTCAATGGCGGCGCCATTGCGCTCGGCCACCCTATCGGCGCTTCCGGCGCGCGTGTGCTCGTCACCCTGCTGCATGAAATGGCAAAACGCGACGCGAAAAAAGGCCTCGCCACCTTATGCATCGGCGGCGGCATGGGCATCGCCCTTACGGTAGAACGGTAAAAATCAATATGTATAGATAGTGGTTAGTATTATGAAACAGTTTCTCCTCCTCGCCCTGGTGCTTAGCGCCCTGTACCACGCTCCTGCCCTCGCCATGGC
>JANQQO010000072.1 GCA_028289305.1 Rickettsiales bacterium
ATGGTGGAGCAGATGATGATATAATTACAGGTGGCGCCGAGGACGACACCATTTTCGGTGGTGACGGTGCGGACACCATTAATGGCGTCGGTGGAAGCAGCGAAACCATCGACGCCGGCGCCGGCAATGATTATATCTTCTTTGATGCTGGTGATCTCGACGTGCCAGATACACAAGGGCTTTTCGATGAAACCATCATCCACGGTGGTGCCGATGATGATGAAATCACGATGTATGGTTATGATTTAAGCGCCTCTGTGTATGGCGATGACGGCAACGACACCATGCGCGCGAACAATGCAGAACACACACTTTACGGTGGCGCTGGCGACGACCTCATTATAGGCAGCACAGCCCACCAAAATGCTGGCACACTCTACGGAGACGAAGGGGATGATACCATCACCGGCGGGGAATTCATCTATGCCGGTGATGGTGATGATTATGTGGATGGCGGCTTCGGTAACAACCACATCTATGGTGGTGCGGGTAACGATATACTTAAAGGTGGCGTATTAGATTTTATCTTTGAAGAGCGTCATGATCGTCTCTTTGGCGAAGAGGGCGATGATGTCCTATATGGCTATGGAGGCAACGATGCCCTGAATGGTGGCTCTGGTACCAATGCGCTCTATGGTGGCGAAGGGTATGATTTCTTTATCTTTAACTTCATTGTCGAAGAGCAGTTCAACACCACCATTCATGACTTTGAACAGGGTGTTGATAGGTTATACATACCTACCTTTGTCTCTGAGCAATTCCGTGTAGAATACGATGCAGGTCAGGATATGACGCAGGTAACGCTGATGACAGACAATGAATCTGGCCTAAACCGCGTTATCAACATCGTCGGCGACGTCAACATCACCGCCCAAGATTTTGTCTTTGGTTAGGAATTAGGAAAAAAGAGGGCAGGGCGCCCGCCCTATTTTTTTTATCCCGCTAATACTGAATCTACCCATTCATAAAGGCTGCTTTTCGGCACAGAGCCTACTTTTGTGGCCACAGGCTTACCTTCTTTGAACAGAATCAGCGTTGGGATGCCGCGCACACCATAATTCGCTGGCGTTTCCGGGTTTTCGTCGATATTCACCTTCACCACCTTTAAATCATCGCCTTTATCGCCAGAAAGTTCATCCACAATAGGGGAGAGCTGGCGGCAAGGGCCACACCACTCGGCCCAAAAATCCACAAGCACAGGCTTTTCTGCCTGTAACACATCTTTGTCAAAATCCGTATCGGTTGTTTTATCTGCCATGCCGGCCTCCTTTGCACAAATCGTTGCACGGGTTACACCCTATTATATGGGGCCTAGCACCCCATAATGCAAGGCGTGGTCTGCTATAGCACCAAATTGTGGTAGCGCGCAAGCAAACTCTCCTCCACCTCCATCCAGGTGAGGGTCTCCAGCCATAAAAACACGCAGCGCACGCGCTTTTCGGGGTAAATCCCTTTCAGCAACTCCCAATAAGACGTCATCTGCGCCAGATAGCGCTCACGAATATCCTCTGGCGCTTCTGGCGGACTTTTATCTGATTTATAATCCACCACAATCACTTCCTCTTCCTCCACCGCAATGCGATCCACCTTGCCCAAATAGACAAAGCGTAAACCAATCGTGCCAGCGACCGGCACTTCGCCTTCCGAATGCGGCCCAAAAATCCCCGCGAATTCCGGGTGATGCACCACTGCAAGCATCCGCTCTATCAGCTGCTCTGCATACGCTTCCTCCTTCACCGCCGGAATAACGCCCGCATACTGGCGCACAATCTCTTCAGCAAACGCCCGCTGCCGCTCCTCCGGCACATCGGGTAATAGCTGCAACAGGCGATGCTTTAACTTCCCCATCTCCTTGGCTGCTTCCGCCATTTCCGCTTCCTGATAAAGCGGCGAGCGACCAGCGCCTACACCTTCTTCTAAATGCGCCTTATGCGGCCGTAAACCTGCTATCGGCGGCCTCTCCTCCGGCGCTAACGTCAGCGCAAATACAGGCAGATCTTCTTTCACCTCGTCTGCGACCTCTGGTGTTCCCTTCGCCGGTTGCAGCGCCGCACCCGCTCCAGAAACCAGCCGCCATCCTTGCCCATCGGCATCCTCTTCTGCTTCCGCTCGCTCCATACCGGCATGCACCAGGTGATACCACGATTCCTCTGCCACCTCGCCATAAG
>JANQQO010000079.1 GCA_028289305.1 Rickettsiales bacterium
TCCCGAAAGAAGCGCTGATGCGCATTGGTGACTATGTCGGCCAGCACCCGCATTTCGCCACACGAGGAGAGGCCGAGGCGCATCTACGCGAGATTATGGGCACATGGGGCATCACCGAAGAAGCCCAGTGGCAGCATGTGTTCCAACACAGCATTCGCCCAGCGCCAGAAGGTGAAGGCTTCCAGCTCGCCTGCGATCCGGGCATCGCCCACGCCTTCCGCAACCCCGATGGCAGCGCAAAAGCGCTGGAAGATATTGCGATGTGGGAAGTGTGGCAGGATATCACCTGCCCGGTGCTGTTGCTGCGCGGAGCGGAGTCAGATCTGCTGCGCGAGGAAACGGCAGCAGAGATGGAACAGCGCCACCCCGCCCTGACCCGCATCACCTATCCCGGCATCGGCCACGCCCCTGCCCTCATGGCCCCAGACCACATCACCGCCGTGGGGGATTGGTTATTGGAACGGTGAGGTCGCCACCACAAGCCGCGGTTTCTTTTTCCTGGGTTTTATAGTACAGTCCTACCATATAGTGTTTTATAATTTTTCTTACGCTAGACATCCAAGGCGAGTAAAATTTTAGCGTATATTTAATACGTGAATTTTACGAGACCGAAGGATAACGACGCGTAAGGTAAATTAGGAAATACTATAACATTCACCCACCGCATGAGCCGTATAGACCACCACCATGCAAGACGCAGAATCCGCCGATACCAGCACCGAAGCGCCGCCGCAACAAACAGCAAGCACCCCGCGCAGCAGCATCGGTACGTTAAAAATCATCAAAGATGATGAGCTCGATCCGCGCTATCAGATTATGCCGGAGCGCAAATTAGACGCATTCACCACCGATTTTGCCACTGCCTGCGAAGTCAAAGATAAAGATACCGCCAAGAAATCCGCCCTCATGGCCCTGGTCTATGACGGCCAATTCCCCGTGCCCTTGCCGGTGATTAGAAAGCTCGAGCGCATCGAATCTTCCTGCATTCCGCAGGTGCTCTCACGCGGGAAAACCACAATAGGCGGGAAAGAGCAATACGCAGTAGTGATGCAGCGCCCCACCGGACGCTCCTTTGCAGAAATCCTCCAATCCCGCGGCGCGTTTGAAGAAACTTTTGTTCGCCGCCGCGTGTTGCGCCCCATGGGCGAGGCACTAGACGAGCTGGCGGAAGAAGAAATCGTCTGCGGTAATATCAACCTCGATACGGTCTATATCGATGAAAAAACCGGCCAGGTGATGTTATCGCCATTTGTCGGAACATTTTGTGGCTTTTCACAAAAGCCACTCTTTGAAACGCTAAACCGCGTGGTGTGCGAGCCAGAAGCAAAAGGTGCGCAGGGTGAAACGGTGGATTATTTCGCTGTAGCGGTGCTGGCGGCCTGCCTGCTTGCGGGGAAAGAGTCTTTTTCGGGCAGCAATCGCCAAACCATTATCAAAACCCGGCTCGAACACGGCTCGTATGAAACGGCGGTCTCTGCTTTGGTGCGCATGAAGCTGCCGCTCACCCAGCGCATGCAAAATTTCCTCAAAGGGTTTTTAACCGATTCAGACAAAGAGCGCTGGGGCCCGGATGAGTTCTTGGATTGGATTAATAATAAAGGCGCGGGCACGCTGCCAGCAGCAAAGCTACACAAAGAAACCGGGAACCCGTTTGAGTTTGATGGCAAGCAATTCTTCAGCCGAAAAAGCCTGATTGAAGACATGTTTCATAATTGGGATAAGGCAAAAAAATCGCTGCAGCTTTATGAATTATCGCGCTGGGTAAAATTGAGCCTGAAGCGTAATGACATCTCAGAATATCTCGATGCGCTGATCACCCAAAGCAAGAAAAGTGCGAAAGTGGTGATTCCGGATGATCGCCTAGCGCGCATCATCACCATCCTAGACCCGGATGGGCCGATCCATTTCCGCAAATATATCGTCTCGATTTATGGCATTGGCGGCTTTTTAGCCAAGGGATACCGCGAGGGCGATCGCGATGTGCTGCAGCATGTCGGCGATCTCTTAAACGAAGGTCTGGTCGAACATTGGATCGGCATGCAGCCCAACCCCGATGACTACAGCTATAGCCACTTATTGTGGTCACCCAACAAAATGCTGCAATACGTGAAAAAACCCGCGCTCGGATTTGGTTTAGAGCGCTGCCTCTATGACTTTAACCCGGATCTACCATGCCAAAGCACGCTGGTTTCCCATAAATGCTGCAACAACGTTGCTGATGTGTTGTTAGCGCTGGAAGACGTTTCTGCCAGCAAGATGAAAGAGACAGACCCGGTCGATCGTCATATCGCCGGGTTTATCGGCAATAAAATCGACCTGCTCGATGAAATCCGCATAAAATCGCTGCAGCGCTTCCCGCATCTATTGCGTAACCCGCAGATACAGATGCTCGCCCTCCTCACCGTGGCACAATCACAAAGCAGCGCAGATGCATTAAAAGGGCTGGCGGCATGGCTGGTGCATCGGCTGGAGTCGGTGAGCGACCATATCCATAGCGAATCTATCGAAGCCGGCTTCCGCAAAGCGCTGGAACAGGGCGCAAAGGAAGGCAATCTTAATGATCTCTATCGCCTCGCGGCCGATCCTTCCTCCTTTGCACAAGACAGCGCCGGCTTCCGCGAAGCAAAACAGCATTACCGCGCGATCAGCGGCGAAGTCACCAAGCTTGAAACCGTTTCCAACACCGAGCAACTCGCCTATCATTACGGGTTGCGGCTATCGATGATCATCTCCTACCTGGTGCTCATCGCTACCATCTTCATCATTTTCCTACGCATTACGTGATTTGGTTATTCGTTAATCGTTAATCGTTAGTCGTTCTTTGTCATTTGTCATCCCAGCTTTAAGCTGGGATGACAAATAACCATTAACCAATAACCACTAACGATTCACTACTCCTACCGCACGGGTATGGACAGAGAGGGTTTTAGGCCCAGGGTCAGCGTCGCCATAGTGCCGAGCGGCACCGGGTCATTGGTTGCCCCATGCCCAATTTCCTCCGACGCCACCACCGGGATGGAAAGTGCGGTCGCAAAGCGCTCTAACACGGCTTGCGTCAGACCTTTTTCCTCCTCCTCATGCAAGGTGAAGGTGCCGAGCAGCACTGCCGCGGCCGCATCCAACACACCAGATTGGTGTAGCTGGTTAAACATGCGATCCAAGCGATACGGCCGCTCATCGGTATCCTCGAGCAATAAAATCGCGCCCGAGGCCTCTAGCTGCCACGGCGTGCCGAGCAGCGATTGTATCGTCGCCAGATTGCCGCCGAGCACCCGCCCGGTGATCTCCAGCGCCGGGCGCTCTTCCTCTGCTTCCGCCCGGCCGAGCACGGTAAGGCGCGAGAAGGTCGCCTCCTCGCTCTGCCCGAAAATCAGCGCATTAAGGTAATTCAGCGAGCCATCGCTGATATGATTCTGAATAATCTGCCACAGCACCGGCGCATGCAGGCTCGGCCAATTCCAGCGCTGATTTAAGAATATATGCAGCGCAGTGATATCGCTAAACCCAATCAGCAATTTCTGCTGCTCGGGTGGGGTTACCTTCTCCAAAAACGGCAATAGCCGCGCCGCGCCATACCCGCCACGCAGGCACCACACCGCCTTGGTGTCTTTATTGCTCAGCGCATCGACCAGATGCTCGGCACGAAACGCATCGCTATTCGAGCAAAACAGATCCTCACCTAAGAGATTGCGCGGAATCACCGGCTCTAAGCCCAGCGCGGTGACATATTCCTTCACCTGCTCCACTTCCGCCTCGCTGACGCCGCGGCTGGGTGCGATGATATCGATTTTATCCCCGGTTTTTAGCGGAACCCAGCTCATGCCGCCTTCCCTTCTGCGAGTTGCGCTAAGGCGGCAGACATAAATGCATCCAGCTCGCCATCCAACACCGCTTGGGTGTTAGAAGTCTCGACACTCGTGCGCAAATCCTTCACCATCTGATACGGGTGCAGCACATAAGAGCGAATCTGATTGCCCCAGGCGATCTCGGTTTTCTCCGCCGCTTCGGCCTCAGCCGCCGCTTCGCGCTTGCGCAACTCCACCTCATAGAG
>JANQQO010000007.1 GCA_028289305.1 Rickettsiales bacterium
CAGGCCGACGCGGTCGTCAAATCCGTCATTCTCCTGCTGCTCATCGCCTCTTTCTGGTGCTGGGCTATCATCTTCGATAAGCTCGTCACCATGCGCCGCGTGCGCCGCAAGATGGATAAATTCGAGCGCTCCTTCTGGTCTGGCGAATTGCTCGATCAGCTCTATGAGCGCGTTAAAAACACCGCCGATCACCCCATGGTCATGGCGTTCGTTGCCGCTATGCATGAATGGAAGATGCAGCGCCCCGGCCATCACAGCCAAGAATTCAAAGTCGGCTTAAAAGAACGCATTTTCCAAGCCATGCATCTGGTGCAAAACCAAGAAATGGATAAGCTTGAGAAAAATATCAGCTTCCTCGCCACCGTCGGTTCCGCCGCGCCGTTCATCGGCCTGTTCGGCACTGTCTGGGGCATTATGAACAGCTTCCAAGACATCGCCTCTGAGCAAAGCACCAGCCTCACCGTGGTTGCTCCCGGCATCGCCGAGGCCCTGCTCGCCACGGCAATCGGCCTGTTTGCTGCCATCCCCGCGGTGATTTTCTACAATAAATTCACCAACGACCTGAACATCGTCTCGAGTAAACTCGAGAATTTCACCGGCGAATTTGGCGCCATCCTCTCCCGCGAATTAGACGAGCATAACCATGGCCATCCCACTCCATAGCGTTGGCGGGCGCCTCGGGCGCCGCCCAGGCCGTATCGGCGGCTCACGCCGCCTCATGAGCGAGATCAACGTCACGCCCTTCGTCGACGTCATGCTGGTCTTGCTCGTCATCTTCATGGTCACCGCCCCCCTGCTTACCGCCGGCGTCCAGGTCGATCTGCCCGAAACCGACGCGGCCGCCCTCCCTGGCAAAGACGAGCCCCTCGCCGTCTCCGTCAAGCGCGATGGCAGCATCTATATCCAAGAAACCCAAATCGCCTTCGACGAGCTCATCCCCAAACTCACCGCCATCACCGAGCAAAACACCAAGGCGCGCATCTTCGTTTATGGCGATAAAACCACGCCATACGGCACCGTCATGCGCATCGTCAGCGCCATCCACACCGCAGGATTCACCCATGTCGCCTTCGTCACCGAGCCGGTCCAGCGCGCCCCACGCCGGAGGTAGCCCATGCGCTTCCGCCTCATCCTCCGCCTTGTGGTCAGGGTGCTTACTGCCTTCTGGAAGCGCGCCCTCCACCCGCTTTATATTCTCCTGCGCCGCCAGATGCAGCGCCTCGCCCGCCGCTTCCCCGGCCCGTTTTACTCCACCTGGCTCCACGTCGCGCTTTTCATCGCTGTAGTCGGCGTCCCTGCTACCTGCAGCCGCGATCTCCCCGCTCCGCAAGTCATCACCATCGATCTGGTGCCTATTTCTGAGGTCACCAATATCCAGCCTAGCTCCAAGCCCAAGCCAGAACCCAAAAAGCCGAAAAAACCAGCACCGAAGAAACAGGAGAAAGCAGAGCCTAAGCCCAAACCTGCGGCCAAGCCCAAGCCACCACCCAAACCCAAGGTGAAGCCGAAACCACCACCAAAGCCCAAGCCCAAAGCACCGGCGCCAAAAAAACCGAAAGCAAAACCCAAACCGAAACCGGCACCAAAGCCCCAAAAACCAGAGCCACAGGTCGATCCGTTCGAGTCGGTGTTAAAAACCGTGGAGGAATTAGCCGAAGACACGCCGCCCACACCGCCTAAAAAAGACCCGATCCGCGCGCAAAACACGCCGGAATTTGATCCCGCACTCCCGCTCTCATTAAGCGAGATCGACGCCATCGTGCAGCAAATTTCCCGCTGTTGGTCCGTGCCCGCCGGCGCGCGCGATGCCGGCACCATGGCCGTGCGCCTCCGCATCTCCTTAAAGCGCGATGGCACCGTCTCCCGCGTCGTCATCGTGGAGCAGGCGCGCTATCGCCAAGATGTGTTCTACCGCGCCGCTGCCGATGCTGCACGCCGCGCGGTGCTCACCTGCAGCCCTTTAAAAAACCTCCCCGCCGACAAATATTCCCGCTGGCACGAACTCGAACTCAACTTCGACCCCAAAGAAATGATTTATTAGGGTAATCTATTGATTTATAGATATATTTATCGTATTACTGAGGTTGTCACCCCGGCGTCCCGCTGCGCCAGCGCTTGCGCGGCGAGAGGCCGGGGTCCATGGCACGGTATGCTGGATCCCCACCCGCATCGATACAACACCAAGAAAAACCCCATTTCTCCTTGACTTTCCTTCATTTTTATGCCATAAATAGAGTGCATTTTGCTATTTTGGCTAAAAACCGCATACACGGCGCGTGGCCGTGTGTGTGAAATATGTTGCGTGCTCCCAGGTGGGAGCTTGGTCCTCAA
>JANQQO010000137.1 GCA_028289305.1 Rickettsiales bacterium
CCTAATCTCCCGCCACGTAGTGTATAAAAAGGAACCATAACCCATGTCGCTTCGACCTGATCAAACCGCCATTGCCGGCCTTATTGAACCGGGTAGTAAAGTCCTGGATGTTGGCTGTGGCACCGGCGATCTGCTCGCATTATTGGTGGAGCAGAAACAGGTAATCGCGCATGGGCTCGAGCTCGATGCCGATCGCGTGGCTATCGCGCTTTCCCGCGGCCTGTCGGTGATACAGGGCGATGCCGACCAGGTGCTCACCCATTATCCTGATAACAGCTATGATTACGCGGTGCTATGCCAAACCCTGCAAGCCACCAAGCGCCCGAAAGACGTGCTGGAAGAGCTATTGCGTATTGCGGAGCGCGCTATTGTTTCGATCCCCAATTTCGGCCATTGGCGCAACCGCGTCTATCTGGCGCTGAATGGCCGCATGCCTGTCACCAAGGCGCTGAGCTATGCCTGGTACGAAACCCCGAATATCCACTTTTCCACGCTGCTGGATTTCCTCGCCCTGGCAGACGAACTTTCCTGTGTGGTTGAACAGCGCTATACGCTTGATGCTGCGGGCAACCTCACGCCGTTCTCCGGCCTCTCGCATTGGGTGAATATCACCCGCGACACCGGCATCTTCGTGCTTAGGAAGGGGTGATAGTCATGGCTAAAAGCATTCATCATCCTGGCGAACTTGCGAAAGACCTATTAGAACTGGTTTTTAACGGTTCTCACGGTCTGAGGAGTCTTTCGAATCCAGTAATCCCAACAGACATCATGTTACAAGCGCCTGAAGATGCAAACTGCTATGAGATTGTCGCCCCAGCTATAGTGAATAACACCTGTACAGAATCTATCATACAACACCTCATTAACACGGCCGCCTATGAAGCCGGGTGTAATGAGCATCCGTCCCTCTATGATACCCGTGAGCAAAACTTTTTTTGTCACTATCATGCTGATCTAAAGAAGTTCTTTTTCACAAAAAGAAAAGGGGTGGAAGTAGATCAAGAAGCTCTGAACACCGCAATCGATAAGCATTTCGAGAAATTTCTTGTCTTGATAGACCACAGAGGGCTAAAAAACACAGCCCCGCCCCGCCATTTTCTCATACCGGCTCATGAGGGGGCAGATATGCAAGAAGTGTTAGAAGAAATGCGTCGGTGGGAGGCGCTTTTTTCCTATCAAATAAAGAAACTAAAGCAAGGCCCAGGAGGTGGTACAGAGACAGACCCAGATCCAGATTACCCAAAGATATGCGGCATTACTATTGGCCCCAAACCGGGAGAGTTGGCATTGGCAGGAGAGGATCAAGACCACATCATTGATGTAAGGATAGCGCATGAAAGAGCGCTTAAAACAGGTCCTGACAAGCGAGATGCGCAACAGCAAAAGCTTGTCACGTTTTTAGGTGAAGTTCCACTGGATACCTATATCGCGCTAATATATGAAGGAGCTATAGCCAAAGAAATGCTTGAAATACCCTTTCCCCCAGAAAAGGGTATAGACCTCCCCCCGCGCTAACCCTTAACCCCCACATCCCTCACTCCGGCGCTTCCACCATCACGGCCTTCGCCGCGCTCTTCCATTCCATTGTGCCGGCATAGAGGCGCTTCTCCGCTTCAGCCATAATCACCCCGCCCAGCGAAGGCAGCCAGCGATGGCCCAGGCTTTCCCAGGCCGGCGAGGTCCGAAGCACGGTGCGCGAGCGCGTCGGTGGGATGAACAGCGCGCTATACATCTGCGTCACCGTAAACATCGCCTC
>JANQQO010000163.1 GCA_028289305.1 Rickettsiales bacterium
GGTACATTCAAAAAACCTGCCGCACAGCCAATCAACGCACCACCCGGGAAAATCAGCTGTGGAATTGATTGATACCCCCCTTCATTCAGCGCCCGCGCACCGTAAGAAATACGCCGCCCACCTTCAAATAGCGGACGAATCGCCGGGTGCTGCTTAAACCGCTGAAACTCCTGAAACGGGCTTAAATACGGGTTTTTATAATCTAGCCCAACCACAAACCCCACTGCCACCTGGTTATTTTCCAAATGGTAGAGGAACGACCCACCATAGGTGCGCGTATCCAGCGGCCAGCCTATCGTATGGGTGATCGTGCCTAGCTGATGCTTCTCTGGCGCCACCTCCCACAATTCTTTGATCCCAATGCCGTAAGTCTGCGGATCTGCAGCGTCACGCAAAGAAAATCGTTCTTCCAGCGTGCGCGTCAGCGAGCCGCGACACCCCTCTGCAAACAAAGTATACTTAGCGCGCAACTCCATCGACGCCTGAAAACCAGGCTTTTCCTCGCCATTCCGGCCACGCCCAAACTCGCCGGTAATCACCCCAGCCACCGCGCCTTCTGCGTCATACAACACCTCGCGCGCCGGAAACCCTGGGAAAATCTGCACCCCCAGCGCCTCTGCCTGCTCCGCCAGCCAGCGACACAGATTGCCCAGGCTGATAATATAATTGCCATGATTCTTCATCGGCCGCGGTGTTGGCAGGCGATAGGCTTTTTTCTTATTTAAAAACAGCAGATTATCCTTGCCCGCCGGTGTATTCAGCGGCGCACTTTTTTCCTGCCAATCGGGAATCAGCTCATTCAGCGCCCGCGGCTCTATCACCGCACCAGAGAGGATATGCGCCCCCACTTCTGACCCTTTTTCTACCACACAAACCGCAAGCTCACGCCCTGCTTCTTGCGCTAATTGTTGTAGGCGAATCGCCGCAGAAAGCCCGCTCGGCCCCGCGCCCACAATCACCACATCAAAATCCATATGCTCGCGTTCGCTCATTGTCCCTTTTCTTCTGCTGATTGGCGGGTATAATGCCTTCCCATGTCCCACTCGCATACACTGGAACAGCTGAAATGGCAAATGGAAATGGGCGCGGATGACGTGCTTGCCGAGGTGCCCGTTAACCATTTGGAAGAAAAGCCAAAATCACCGCCCGCACCAGAGAAAAAGGCAGAAAAAATGCCAAAAAAACAAGCTGCTATACCCAGCCCCAACCCAGCACCACTGCTCGGTGATGCGCCGATCAGCCCGGCCGAAGCGCTACATAAAGCGCAAGAAATAGCCGCCGCCTGCACCACGCGCGATGAACTCAAGGCCGCGGTGGAAGCCTTTGATGGGCTCTCGATTAAAAAAATTGCGATGAATACGGTGTTTTCAGATGGCAATCCCGAAGCAGAGATCATGCTGATTGGCGAGGCGCCTGGTGCTAGCGAGGATGAGCAGGGTATTCCGTTTTGTGGCGCCAGCGGCCAATTGCTTGATACGATGCTTGCCTGCATTGGCCTTGAACGCAAGAAAAATGTTTATATTTCAAATACTTTATTCTGGCGCCCGCCGGGAAATCGTAAACCCACCCCGCAAGAACTCGAGATTTGCAAACCCTTTGTTGAGAAACATATCGCGCTGATTCGCCCTAAGCTATTGATTTTAGTAGGAGGAACGGCAACGCAAGCCTTGCTCGACCCGCGCCAGGGCATCACCAAGCTCCGCGGAAAATTCTATGAATATACAAATACTTACCTAGATTCTGCCATTCAAACCAGCGCGATGTTCCACCCCGCCTATCTCATGCGCTCTCCGGCACAAAAACGCCTGGCCTGGAAAGATTTACTTACTTTTCAGACGTTTATTGAAGAAAAAGCTGTGAGGGTGTGACGATGCGAGGATGCAAGGATGTGAAGATGCGAGAGTAAAAAAATAAGTAAACAACGTATCTCGAAACCCTCTACCCCCCTGTCATCCCCGCGCAGGCGGGGATCTCTCTCGCGTTTTATAAATTCTCAAAAGAGATTCCTGCCTACGCAGGAATGACCTTACTCCCCCACTAAACTCCAAATCCCCTATCCTAAACCCCCGCATCTTCTTCTCATATCAGTAACGTTTTCAAAATGATAAGCGATTTTTTCGCCCAAAAATATCGCTAAAATTTTATCTACATACTAGCTATATACAGTATGTAGTATTTCTGGTATATACCATATCTATGAAAAGGCAAAATCGTCACTCATTTTAACAACGTTACTAGGATGAGTAGTGAAATGTCTATTTCGGAGGGTATTCTATGCCCTATGCGTCGCTAGTGATAGGGGGCGCTGAACCATGCAACAACATTGTAACAACCTTTTTGGAGGAGACTAACGATGCATGAATTTAAACAAGAAAAAGGGTTCACGCTGGTGGAATTGTCCATCGTGCTGGTGATCATTGGTTTGATCGTCGGTGGTGTGCTTGCTGGCCAGGCCCTGATCCAAAACGCACGTGAGCGCGCTGTGATTTCTGAAATCCAGGGCTATGACGTGGTTATCAACACGTTCCGCGATCGCTTTGGCGCATTGCCAGGGGATCTCACAGCAACTCGTGCTGAAGCGTTTTTCTACCCTGACGATAGTGCCGATGGTGACCAAGACGGTATCATTGAAGATATTGGCAATACTGGCGGAACAAGCGCTGAAATAACCGGAGAAATTGGTGATTTTTGGTATCAAGTTTCACAAGCCAATCTGGTGCCTGAGAGCTATGCTCAAAACGGTGTTGGCGTTGGTCCAGATCCAGGTGGCGCTCCAACCAATGAGCTAAACAAAGGTGGTATCCTTGCTATGGGTATTGGTACAAGCAACTACCTTGTAAGTGGCTATGTGGCTAGTGATGCAAACGCAGGGATAGCGCAAGTAGACTTAAATGGTATGTTGTCATCGGAAGCCTTTGCCATTGATAACAAGCTGGATGATGGTGATCCCATTGCTGGGAATGCGCGCGTAGTATATCTTAACACGGATGTTGTGTTTACAAGCGCACATAACCAAGATGAGTGCACAACTACAGCCGCACCAGCAGAATATGCTGTCACTGGTACTGACAATGAGTGTGCTATTGCTGTAAAACTCAGCAGTGGCTAGACGTCACAACGAATAAGTGTCAGAGGCTGGGGCTCGCCCTGGGCTGATGCTTCAAGAGGGCTGCGTGGGGAAACCTGCGCAGCCTTTTTTGTTTATTACTCCGTCACCCACGAGGAGGCCAAAGGCCGACGCGGCAATCCATCGTAAATTTCTGGATTGCTTCGTCGCTCACGCTCCTCGCAATGACGGGCTCATTAATACATTTTGCAAATAGCCTAAAAGAGCAAAATATGGTATACTGGAAGAGTGAGGGCATGTAGGCATTATATAGAATTTGTCATTTCCGCGTAGGCGGAAATCTCCTTTGAAGTCATTGGTTGCTTATCAAAGAGATTCCTGCCTTCGCAGGAATGACAGAGAAAAAAGAATAAGCCACAAAAACGAGGAGAAATATAGGATGCAATTACAGGACAAGCAGGGCTTCACCCTGGTGGAATTATCGGTGGTATTGGTGATCATCGGCCTGCTCTTGGGCGGCGTGCTCGTGGGCCAGGAAATGATCCACGAAGCGCGCATTAAAGCCACGGTAGAGCAAATCCGCGAAATTGACTCCACCGTTAACACCTTCCGCGCCCAATACAACAACATCCCTGGCGATTTTAACCGCGCAGCCGCCTTCAGTCTTGGAGCAAATGGGGATGGCAACGGCCTTATTACCGATTCCGACTCCGGCACCGGCACTTTCGCTGACGATTTCACCGGTGAAATCCAGCAATTTTGGGTACATCTCTCCGCTGCGGACCTCACCGCTTCGGAATTCACAGTCACTGGCACCGATGCCCGCCTGCATGAAGATTTCCCTGCCACTAAGCTCGGCCGCTCTGGCATTGTTGCCTATGCGCGCAATGGCTCATCAAAAAATTACTACGCCATAGGCATTGCTGGCGGCGCTACCGCCGCAGACGGCGTCACTTACGGTGATGCCCTCACGCCAGAAGAGGCCTTCAGTATTGATCTAAAGCTCGATGACGGCTTCCCTACCACCGGCGTGGTCGTCACCCGCGGTAATCCTGCTAGCGGAACTGACGAAATCGGCACACCTGGCACGGTACCAGAAGGCACTGCCGGTGGCGCGAATTTCTGCCAAACGGATGGTGCTCCAAAAGAATACAATGCCGCTTCACCTAACCCCATCTGTAGTTTAGAGGTACAAATAAGTGGCTAGCACCCAACATAGCACGCATTCACACCGCCATGCCGGGTTCACCTTTATCGAGCTCAGCATCGTACTGGTGATGATCGCACTGATTATGAGTGGGGTGCTTTTCGGCCAAGATATGATCAAGTCTGCCAAAATGAAGGCGGTGATCGAACAATTAAGCAGCTTTGATGAAGCCGTTCTCACCTTCCAGGCGAAATATGGTGGCTTACCTGGCGATACGCGCCGTGCGGAAGGCTTTGGCCTCAGTAACGGTCTCTGCGGTGAAGGATCTGAAGGAGCAGCGGGCTGCAATGGCGACGGCGACGGCCGCATGGAAGATGTTGATGGCGGCCATGTAAACACGTTTAGCGGCGAGGTCCAGGCATTCTGGCGCCATTTAAGCAAAGCAGAGCTGGTAGAAGGTAATTTTGAAGGTGACGGCGATGTCCTGGGCGAAGATTTTCCTAATACGGAGATCGAAAAAGGCGGCATTATACCCTATTCCACCCGTGTTTCTGATAAAAATTACTACGCGGTTGGTATTAAACAAGGCGTACTCTACGGTGATGGCATGACACCTACCGAAGCCTTACATATTGATGGAAAAATAGATGATGGCGAACCCGATAGCGGCATTGTACGCGTGGCTGGTCGGAAAAACTTACCGGTCGGAATTTTAGCTTCTATTCCTCCTGCAAGCACCGCAGGCACCACCGGCGCATGCCGCATTACCGGTAGTCAGGCAGATGATGAAAACACCCCAGCAGTGCCCAACCTCTATAATACCGCGTTAGAAGAAAATGTCTGTAATCTTCAAATACGCATGGGTAGCTAATTTCGTGCTATTACTTCTGTAAATACCCACGCAGTAAGAAAAATCCACCCGGACGTTCGATCGGATCCAACCGCAGCTTTATCTTCTTCGCTTTGCCTTCTGGGTGCTTCAGACTAAAGGTAAACTGCGCCTGCCGCCCATCTTTTAGCGCATCAAGCAGCTTTTTCTCATCACCTTTGCGAAACCCTTGGCTTGCCAAGAGCTGGTGGAACGGGTCATCTGAATGCACCACAAAGGGCTCAAACAGCGTGTTGAACTTATAATCACAATAAATACCCTTGCGATCCTTATGTAACACCAGGCAGAAATCACTATCCACCCGCATACAGCTCGCAAAAATCAGGTTTTGGAATTCCGTTGCGGTGATATTCTTTCGCACCTTTATAATCAACATCAACGCCACTACGCCAACGACGATGGCAAAAAATACCGTGCCCCCCAGCACCACAATCACCTCATCCAATGTAGGTGCGTTACCGTCAGGGGTAAATAAAAACTTAGAAATCAGATGATTAAGAAGCATGATCGTAATAAACAGTACGGCCATGAAATACAGCCCCAACCGCTTAATAGAGGTACCATGCTGCCGAGGATTAAAGCCTTCGCTCGCCTCCATCAGCTCTGTTTTGTCATCACGATCAATAAAGCGTCTATATTGCATACCTCTTACCTTTCGGTTGGTAAAACATCAAAAAAACAACGTAGTAACTATACCCAATCTTTTGTTTTATAGCTATAGTCTATTCACCACGATGTGCCGCGATAGTAAAAAATCAATCAAACCATATCCACAAGCGGCACGAGATATGGGTATTCTCCATAATGTAATCTGATGGGTTAGTGCTCGAAAATTGATTCGGATTCGTCACACAACCCGTCACTCCCGGTCCATTTGCTGTATAGAGTATGCCTGCATCGGCCTTGCCATCATCCACTTTGCTATCAATACCCCAGGCTTCTTCTGGTGTTAACACCGCCTGGTTCAGGTCATTACCGTTCTCACCGGCAAATTCGATATGATTACCTTGCCTGCCATATACTCCGTTTCCGGTATGGCTGAGCCAATATCCTGCAGGGTTTAACCGCGATGTCGGTACATTTACGCCGCGCACCACGTCTCCATTCTCAAATTTCCCTGTATATTCGCCCTCAATCATCCCTGCCAGGGCCAGATGCTGCCATGAGCGGAGGTACTCACTGGTATTCTCTACCTTTTCATCGCCATCGCCATCGCAGGTATTCCCGCCATAATCGATGCAGTCTGCCCAATAGGTGCTGGCATCCATCATGTCGCCTGGCCATTCCATATATTTATTACGGAACAGCATCATGCCGCCCATGATGTCTTCCATTTCCTGCACCACGGAACGCAAACGCGCGGCGTGAATCAGGTTTTTACTGGTAACAATTACCCCCGTCATCAGACCCAGCACTAAAAGTGCGACGCCTATCTCTACAATAGTGATGCCACGCTGGCCATGTTGTGTCTTTCGCATGTGTTCCCTCTTCTTCTCGTGCACTCACTTGAATAAGGGGGGAAATGTGATCTCTCCTTCTACTCTACTCCAACAACCAAAAATGCATCTGGCATACGCGCTCTGTGCTCTGTGATTCATAGACACCCGCGGTCACACAGCCCGTATCCCCTGCACCATTCAAACTGAAAACCTTGCCACTGCTTGCCAAACCATCATCCATTTTCCTATCGATACTCCACGCATCTTGGGAGGGCAAAATAGAGCCATCTAATTCTGATCCATTTTCCGCCGCAAAATAAAGGCGATGCCCACCTGTCTCCCACGCAAATTTATACCCTCCGCCGTTTATTTGTGAGGCAGGTACATTTATGCCAATCGTGTATTTCCCTTCAGAGGAACCACTGCTGGAACCGGAAGAAGAGCCACTACCAGAGCCGGAGCCAGACCCGCTACCCGAACCACTGCCCGAACCGCTGCTACCAGAGCTACCTTCACCGCCTGAGCTCGAGCCGCTACCGGGGCTGCTGCCAGAACCAGAACCTGAACTGCCACCCGAACCACCGCCAGACGAGCTATCGTCGTCATCGTCATCATCATCATCATCGTCATCATCATCGTCATCATCGTCATCGTCATCGTCGTCATCGTCATCGTCATCGTCATCGTCGTCATCGTCATCGTCATCGTCATCGTCATCATCATCATCGTCATCGTCATCATCATCATCATCGTCATCATCATCTGCATATGCAATAGCATAAAAAATCTCTTCCAAGCGACGATTACGATTAAACGCTATACCGCTTGCATCCAGCACACCCGTATAGTCTCCCTTCAGCATTTCAGCCAAAGTTAGGTGCTGCCAGGCCCTTAAGCCCTCTGATTCGGCGGGATCAATTTTTAGATTACCATTCCCATCGCACGGATTGCCGGGAACGTCATAACAGGCAGACCAGCGTATATTGGCCTGCATAAAATCACCAGGAAGTGAGCGGTATTGCGTCTCAAACGTTGCAATTGCCGTCGTAAACTCATTAATATCGCTAGTGACAGAACGCAACTCTGCAGCGCGGATCAGCTCTTTGCCGCTAATAATAACCCCGAATAACAGTGAGATAACAACAAACACTGCCGCAAGATCAACCAAGGAAAAGCCGTTACGCACGCGCATTTTTCCACTACCCCCCATAAGTCACCAGCATAGACCTATATGCCAACATAGTCAAGAACAATATGACATCAATATACTGAAATTACATAATATTTTATCTTTTTTTGCATATAAATATTGCATTATTTAGCGTATTTGTGTAATATATACTGCAAATACAGGATATGCGTGAGCGGAAGATAATGATGAAGAACTATAGGAAAGAATGTGGGGCTTGCAAAAAATGCCAGCCCACGCTTCACGAAGCTTTAGCGAAGCAGGGTGGTGCCACCGGGGAGAATTGAACTCCCGGCCCCTTCCTTACCAAGGAAGTGCTCTACCACTGAGCTACGGCGGCAACAGATTTCAGAGGCCATGCCTCTCACCTTGCAGGCCTGGTGTGTTAAATTATAATACGGCAAAATGCAATAAATAATCCCGTTACACCGCGAAACAAACCCTATATGACAACGAGATGAACACGAAAAAAACACCCATTGGAAACCACAGCAAATCTGCCGTGCGCGAAGCGCGGGCAAAACGCTTAGAAAATGCGCTGCGTGCTAATTTGAAACGCCGAAAAACCGCCACCTCTACTACAAAAAATCCTTCAGATTAGACGTGGTTTTATGTATGATGAACAGATACCCGGGAGAGAATGGAAGATGCACCTGTGAAGGAGGAAGGAAAAGGTAAAAAAGAAACGGTACGCGCACGCAATAAGCGCATCCACCGTATCATGGAGGCGGAACGCATTCATGAAGCCAACCGCCAGGAAATAAAAGCATCACAAGAAAGGAAAGAGCCAGAAAAAATGGGTGGATTCTCTAAGCCAGTTGATGAAGAAGTCGGCCTTGATTGGCGCGAAAAAACCCAATCCATGCGCTATAACATCCGCAAGCGCCGCGATAAAGCCAAAGCCATGTGGCGCGGGCGCTAACACCCTCCTTACACCATCCCCGCTTTTCCGCTTGCCTCAATGGGCGTTCTTTTTTATGCTCCTCCACGCTAAAAAAGACCATTAACGCAAGGATTTCTTTATGCCCATTATGCCTGATAGCTGGATTCGTGATATGGCATCCACCCATGGCATGATTGAACCTTTCATCGATGCCCAAACCAAAGAAGACGTAAAGAAGCAAGGCGCTATCTCCTATGGCCTTTCTTCTTATGGCTATGACGCACGCGTATCTGACGAGTTCAAAATCTTCACCAATGTTGATTCTGCCATTGTTGACCCCAAGAAATTCGACCATAAGGGCTTTGTCGACCGCACCGCCGATGTCTGCATCATCCCGCCCAACAGCTTCGCTCTTGCTCGCACCGTGGAATATTTCCGCATTCCGCGTGATGTGCTCACCATTTGCGTCGGTAAATCCACCTATGCGCGCTGCGGCATTATTGTCAACGTCACTCCGCTGGAACCAGAATGGGAGGGCCATGTTACCCTAGAATTTTCCAACACCACACCGCTACCGGCAAAAATCTATGCCGGCGAAGGCGCCTGCCAGTTCCTATTTTTAAAAGGCGACAGCGTATGTGAAACATCCTACGCTGACCGCGCTGGCAAATACATGAAGCAACAAGGCGTCACCTTGCCGAAGATTTAATCCCAACATATAGTTCCTATGGATTCAATACGCATCACCGGCGGCGTACCTTTAAAAGGCCAGATTGAAATTGGCGGTGCGAAGAATGCCGCACTGCCGCTGATGGCAGCCAGCCTGCTCACCGAAGACACCATCACTCTCACCAACGTCCCCCACCTCACCGACATCACCACCATGGCCAATCTGCTGGTGCATCTGGGTGTCGAATTCAGCCTAGACGGCACCGCAAAAGATAATGGGCATACCGGCCGCGTCTTACGCCTTACCGCAGGAAACGTCACCTCCACTGCCGCACCCTATGACATCGTGCGGAAAATGCGCGCCTCTGTGGTGGTGCTCGGCCCATTACTCACCCGCTTTGGTACAGCAGAAGTCTCGCTGCCTGGTGGCTGTGCTATTGGCACCCGCCCCATCGATCTCCACCTCAGCGCATTAGAACAGATGGGCGCGGAAATCACGCTAGAACATGGTTATGTTAAAGCCACCGCACCGCAGGGCTTAAAAGGCGCAGAAATCACCTTCCCAAAAGTCTCCGTAGGCGCTACAGAAAACCTATTGATGGCAGCAAGCCTCGCTGAAGGCACTACCATACTTAAAAATGCCGCGCGCGAGCCGGAAGTATCCGACCTTGCCCATTGCCTGGTCGCAATGGGGGCAGATATCACCGGCATCGGCGAAGACACGATCACCATCACCGGTGTAAAGCAGTTGAAAGGCGTGGAATACACCGTCATCCCAGATCGCATTGAGGCCGGCACCTTTGCCATCGCAGCCGCCATCACCGGCGGGGATATAGAGCTCTTAGGTGTTAATACAGATATCATGGAGTCCACCCTCGTAGCACTCGAAAAAACGGGCGCCACCATCACCAAAAAAGATACGCGCTTAAGGGTAACGGGCAATGGCCCCATAAAGCCGCTCGATCTTACCACAGCGCCCTATCCCGGCTTTGCCACCGATATGCAGGCACAGATGATGGCGCTGCTCTGCCTGGCAGAAGGCACCTCCCACATCACAGAAACCATCTTTGAAAATCGCTTCATGCATGTGCCTGAACTGATGCGCATGGGCGCCCATATTGATATCGACGGCAACACCGCCACCATCCACGGCATTGAGAACTTCGCCGATGCAGAAGTGATGGCCACCGATCTGCGCGCTTCGGTATCGCTAGTGCTCGCCGCGCTGGCCTCCCCCGGCCGCACCATCATCAACCGCGTCTACCATATCGACCGCGGCTATGAACGTGTTGAAGAAAAGCTTGCTGCCTGCGGTGCCAACATCACCCGCATACGCAGCACTCAAAACTAACTATAGTGTTTTATAAATTTATTTATACTAGGCATCCAAGGCGAATAAAATTCTAGCGTACACGGTTAGTACGTGAATTTTGTGAGTCCGCAGGATAACGACGTAGAAATGAATTTAGGAAACACTATTCCCCAAATTGTAATTCTGCCAAGCGTGCATAGAGACTGCCTTGCGACACTAACTCCTTATGCGTACCCATCGCTTCCACCCGACCTTCATTAATCACAATAATATTATCGGCCTTCAGCACCGTTGCCAGGCGATGCGCCACCACCAGCGTCGTGCATTGCTGCATAATCTGCTCCAGCGCATCCTGCACCAATTTTTCACTCTCCGCATCCAGCGCATTGGTCGCCTCATCAAGCAACAGAATCTTAGAGCGCTTCACTAACGCGCGCGCAATCGCCAGCCGCTGTTTTTCCCCACCGGAAAGGCGCTGCCCGCGCTCTCCCAGATGCGTATCGAGCCCGTCTGGCATGGCGGAAAGAAAATCATATGCATGCGCCGCTTTAGCCGCCGCAATCACCTCTTCATCCGTCGCATTCACATTGCCATAACGAATATTCGCCCAGGCCGTATCAGAAAAAATCACCGGATCCTGCGTGACATACGCAATATGCTCACGCAGCGCATAAAAATCGACTGCACGTATATCCACCCCATCTAGCGTGATTTTCCCCGCTTGCGGATCATAAAATCGTAGCAGCAACTCGAGAATACTGGTCTTCCCAGCGCCAGAAGGCCCCACCAGCGCTACCATTTCCCCTGGTTTTACCGAAAAATTCACCTCCTGAAGCGCAGGCGTCTCCGGCCGCGTCGGGTAATAAAACGTGACTTTATCAAACGCCACTCTGCCCTCCAGCTTCTCAGGCAAAGCAACAGGCGTTTCCGGTAATGTGATATTCGGCTTAGCATTCAGCAATTCCACCAGCCGCTCCGTCGCCCCAGCAGCACGCTGTAAATCGCCCACCACCTCACTAATCGCAGCCATCGCACCGGCTACTACCACCGAATAAAACACGAAAGACGCAAGCTCACCGGCCGACATCGCACCCGTCAACACATCGCGCCCACCAACCCATAACACCACCCCTACCGAGCCGAGCGCCAGCGCGATCACCATTGCTGTCAGTTTACCTCGTGCCGTCACGCGATTGAGCGACGCTGCTAGCGCCTCTTTCACATGGGTGGTGAAATGTACCGCCTCCAAATGCTCGCGCCCATAGGCCTGCACGGTCTTAATCCCCAGCAAGGTCTCTTCTAAATGCGAGGCAATCTCCGCAATCTTATCCTGCGCCGTGCGGGAAAGGCGCCGCACCCGCCGCGCCAGCGATAACACCGATAGCACCACCAACGGCACAATCACGATAATATACGCCGTCAGCTTTGGGCTGGTAGAAATCAGCAGCGTGATACCCCCCAAGAACAGTACCGTATTGCGCAACGCGATCGACAAGCTACTCCCCACCACTAGCTGGATCACCGTCGTATCGGTCGTCAGGCGCGAGAGCACCTCACCTGTCTTCGTGTTTTCATAAAATTCCGGCGAGAGGCGTATCAGATGGCGAAACACATCACGACGCATATCCGCCACCACCTGCTCACCCACCCGTGTAATCAAATAATACCGCGCATAGGTAGACACTGACAGCACCAGCGTAATACCAAACAACCCAAGCAGCGCTGTATCCAATAGCGCTTTATCACCCTTGCTAAATCCTTCATCCACCAAATACCGCAAGCCGTAGCCAATGCTGAGTACTGAAGAGGATGAGACCAATAGCGCTACCAGCATCCCCAGCAACAACCAGCGATACGGCACCAGATAGCGCAGAAGATGCCTAAGCTTCAGCACATCTGCTTTCGGCAAACTGCTATACTGTCGATTAATTTCACCCATTTATGGAAAGATCTGCTAGCTCCCGCAACTCTTCACTAAGCATCTCATGCAGCGTCACCCCGCCACACGACCACGCTTCTTCCAACGCATCATATTCATAATAACTCGCGCCGCTCTCCGGTGATGACACCCATATCTGCAAACTCGGCGCATGTTTATTGATTACATATTGCCGCTCATCATCCAGGGTGATGGTCAGTATCCCGCCCAACAGATCTACCTCCACCGAACCATCCTCATCCGCCATTTCAATGGCCTCGGCCAAATCTTCTAGCGTCTCATCTGCCATCTTATGAAATTCTGATTCGTCCACTGATTTCCCAGTTGCCCCCAACGTGGTTTTACTTCAATGTACTTCTGGATACATCAGACGGTATTATGTCGAACTATGCCGAAAAAAACAAATAAAACCCAGCGGAAAAAGCGCAACACGCGCAACACAAAACCTCCGGCGAAAAAACGCCCTACCACAAAAAAAACACGCACGCCTAAGCGCAAAACCCGCAAGAGCACCAAGCGTAAACAACAGCGTGCACTCTTACTTAAACTTGCCCGCTACGGCTTTCTCGCTGGTATCTGGGGATGCATCGCCCTGCTCGCACTGTTGCTATATTATATACATGATATACCGAGCACTAAAAAGCTCAGCGAAGAAACCCGCTCCCACAGCATCCGCATCCTCTCCGCTGATCACCAGCTCATCGCCCAAATCGGCAGCACCTATGGCAGCGAGCTACAATATGAAGATTTTCCACAATCGCTGATTAATGCCGTCATCGCCACCGAAGACCGTCGCTTTTTCCGGCATTCCGGCGTCGATATCATCGGCCTAGCGCGCGCCATGTGGGTCAATATCCAAGCGGGCAGAATCGTGCAAGGTGGCAGCACCCTCACCCAGCAACTCGCCAAGATCGTCTTCCTCTCCCCAGAACGCACCATCAAACGTAAGGTACAGGAATTGCTGCTAGCGCTCTGGCTAGAACATAATTTCAGCAAGGAAGAACTCATCACACTCTATCTCAACCGCGTCTATCTAGGCAGCGGCTATTATGGTGTGGATGCCGCCGCCCGCGGTTATTTTGGCAAGAAAGCCGGTGCACTGAACTTAGGCGAATCCGCCCTGCTCGCAGGGCTGCTCAAGGCCCCAAGCCGCTATTCCCCGCACAGCAACATAGACTTAGCGGAAAAGCGCACTACCCAAATACTCATTAACATGATCGACACCGGCTATATCACCGTCGGCGATGCCACCAAAGCCACCTTGAAGGTCAAAGCCAAAGAGAAGCGCAATCGCGGCGCGCATTATTTTGCTGATTGGATTCGTGAGCAAATCCCTGATTATGTCGGCATTGTCGATAGTGACCTCACCGTTATCACCACGCTCGATTGGCAATTGCAGCAATTTGCTGAACGCACGCTGCGTGATACGCTTACCCAGGTCGGCGATAAGATGCAGGCCTCACAAGCCGCCCTCATTGCCATGTCTCCGCAGGGAGAAATCGTCACCATGGTCGGCGGGCGTGATTATGCAAAAAGCCAATTTAATCGTGCCACCCAGGCCCAGCGCCAACCTGGCTCGGCCTTCAAGCTCTTCGTCTATCTTGCCGCACTTGAGGCCGGGTATACGCCCACCGATGTCCTGGATGATGAAGAAATCACCATCGATGGCTGGACGCCGAGGAACTACCACGGTGAATACGAAGGAAAAATGACGGTCAAAGACGCCTTCGCGCATTCGGTCAACACGATCGCTGTAAAGCTCTCCGAGAACGCAGGGCGCAATAACGTCGTACATACAGCGCGCCGCCTTGGTGTTGAATCCTCACTACACACCAACCCCAGCATTGCACTCGGCAGCAGCGAGGTTAACCTGATGGAGCTCACCCAAGCCTATGCCCATCTGGCGAATAACGGCTTCATCGTCCGCCATTACGGCATCAAGGAAATCCGCACCATTGCTGGCGAAACCCTCTATAAACGCCAGGGAAGCTACTCCGAACGCGTGCTCTCCCGCCGCATCGTGCCATATATGAATCGCTTGCTAGTAGCCGTGATGCAAAACGGCACCGGCCGCTACGTACGCTTACTCCGGGAATCAGCAGGAAAAAGCGGCACCAGCCAAGGTTTCCGAGATGCCTGGTTCGTAGGCTTCACCCCACAAATCGTCACCGGCGTATGGGTCGGCAACGACGATAACAGCCCGATGGACGGCGTCACCGGCAATAAAATCCCGGGCCGCATCTGGCAGCAATTCATGCGCCGCGCCCTCCATAACACTGCACCACAAGCCATCCCCATCCACCGCAACCCTTTCTGGTCGCTCTTTGGCGGCAAAGAGGAGAAAGATTACGAAGAACAGCGCGAACGCTTCTGGGAACACATCGCCGAGGAAGCCGAAGAGATTGAATAAACAACACTAACACCCCGACACACAGCGATTTTCCCCTTGCATTGCGCACACAAGCGCAGTATATAAGCACCCCTAAAACAGCACGTCCAGGCCGATATGGCATGCCTGGCTGCATTAAAAAAACCATAATTATGGAGACATAAAATGCCAAAGATGAAGTCCAAAAGTGGCGCAAAAAAGCGCTTTTCCTTCACTGCTACAGGGAAGATTCGTG
>JANQQO010000167.1 GCA_028289305.1 Rickettsiales bacterium
CCCGCTCCGCGCGTGCCCGCTTGTCCGCCGCACCACACCACTACGGTCGAGCCAATCGCCATCAGCTCCCAGAAAATGAACAGCGTGATGAAATCCCCAGCAAACGTCACCCCAATCGCACCACCCGCATAGACATAAGCTGCCGCAAGCTCCGCCGTCTTCGCGTGGCGCAAGCCAAATAGCGCCCCAGCAAAAGCGGCAATCGCAAATATCGTCGCAAATATCAGCGTGAACGCATGCTGCTGTACCAGCTGCAAGTCAAACCCAGCAAGCTTCACCGGCGGCACGCCTTCCGGCACATGCCACACCGCAAGAAGCGTCAATACCGGCGCAAGCAACAACACCGCCTGGCGCAAGCCCGCGCCGCGCGGCACCAGCGGCAACAATAATCCTGCGACGATTAAAATCAGCCCCGGCGTCATTGCTCATCCTCGTAATAATTATCCGGCCGCTTCAACACCATCCCAAGTGCTTTCGACACCACTACAATCGCGGCACATGCCAAAAACACATACCACGCATGAAAAAACGGCGTACCCTCAATGCCAAACACCGCATGCGGGTGCATCGCAAATTCCAAACCAAGCATCGCTACTAACACCACGATAAACACGCGCCATGCCAGCTTCGCCCGCCGCAGATCCTGTGGATTATGCTGTGTTTTCGCCATACCCTATCCCGCCGTTAATGAACCAAGCCATAGTAGCATATCCGGGTGCACAAAAAAGCCCAGCGTCAGTGTTGCCGTGATGATCATCGCGATCACCATCACCAGCGGCGCTTCGCCATGGCGTGGCTTTCCCCGCTCTTTTCCAAAAAACGCCGCAAACACAATCGGCAAGAAATACGCCGCATTTAACAACGTACTTATCACCACCACAGCAATCGCAAACCAGTGCTCCGCCTCAAGCGAACCCAGCACCAAATAATACTTCGTCAAAAACCCTACCGCTGGCGGCACCCCAATCATCGAAAGCGCGCCTATCGCAAACGCCACCATCGTCCACGGCATGCGCTTACCAACCCCGTCCAGCTCACTCACCGCCTTTTTCCCTGATGCGGTGTAAATAGCACCGGCAGCAAAAAACAGCGTGATCTTACCAAAAGCATGTGCGGCAATATGAAACACCGCCGCCATCACCGCCTTTGGCGTGAGCAGCGCCACCGCCATCACAATATACGCCAGCTGGCTAATCGTCGAATATGCGAGCCGCGCTTTCAGCCCATCTTTCTGCAACGCAATCACCGAGGCCCACACAATCGTGATTCCCGCAATATAGACCAGCCAACCGCCCGCCCACCATTGCTGCGTAATCATCGCCTCCAAGTGCTCTGTGCCAAAAATATAGACCACCACTTTCACAATGGTGAATACACCGGCCTTCACCACCGCCACCGCATGCAATAACGCACTCACTGGCGTCGGCGCCACCATCGCCGCGGGCAGCCAACGATGAATCGGCATCAGCGCTGCCTTACCCACGCCATACACATAGAGGAACAGCAACGCGCCCGTCACCCACGGCCCCACCTTGCCGGCCAGCACCCCACCAGGCACAAAATCGAGCGTACCCGCAATCTGCCACGTCCAGATAATCGCGATCAGCTGCAACCCGATCGAGGTCGAAAGCAAAATCCCAAGGTAAGTCCGCCCCGCACGCCGCGCCTCGTCTGAACCCGCATGCGTCACCAAAGGATAGGTCACCAGCGTCAGCACTTCATAAAACACAAACAACGTAAAGAGATTACCCGCGAGCGCAATGCCCAGCGCTGCAAAAATCGCCAGCGCAAAAAACGCATAAAACCGATTCTGATGCTTCTCCTTATTCCCGCGCATATAGCCAATCGCATAGAGCGTCGTCACAATCCACAAAAACGACGCCACCAGCGCAAACAGCATCCCTATAGGGTCAATGAAAAAGCTCAGCGTAATCCCCGGCACCAGCTCTAACAGCTCCACCTCCAGCGCCTGCCCGCGTGCAGCCATAAAGAACAGATTCACCACATTGATAAACAGCGTCACCGCCACAATCAGCGTGCTGATATCGCGCAGATTCGGCGCACGCACCACCGCCGCTAGCACCGCCCCTAACAGCGGAATCGCCAGCACAAACAGAATCACTTCCTGCATGCCAAAAAGATATGTTGGAAGCGTTTCCACCATCTATCCCGCCCCCAATAAATAGCCCGCAATACGCTCCGCCCAACCAATGGTAAACCGCGTATCCAGCCCAAAATATATATTCGCAATCACGAGCGCCCACAGCGAAAGCTGCATGCTCCACGGCGCCTCACGCACCGCGCGCGCGCCTTTAGGTCGCGACGCAAACACCGCCTGCTCCACCACCTGCCAGATATAAATCACCGCCAGCAAGGAACTCAAAAGCACCACCACCACCAGCGGCCAATACGGCCCTTCTAGCAGCGCTTTTAAAAAGAACCATTTGCTGATAAAACCCGCCGTACCCGGCACCCCAATAATGCTCAAACCCCCAATCACAAAGGCCATGAGCGTCCAGGGCATCTGCTTGCCAATCCCCGCCATGTCCGAAAGCCGCACGCTGCCAATACGGTAATACACACAGCCCAACGCCAAGAACAGCGCGCCCTTCGCCAAGGCATGGTTAAACAAATGCAGCGTCGCCGCACTCAGGCCCAGCACCGTTGCCAGACCAAACCCAAGCAACATATACCCCAGCTGCGCCACGCTAGAAAACGCCAAACGCCGCTTCACATCCTCCTGGAACACCGCCACCAGCGACCCGACTACAACTCCCGCCACTCCGAGCACCACCACAATTTCTTCCAGCGGCATCGCCTCGAAAGAAAATGCCGGGCCAAACAGCCCCAGCGCAAAGCGGAGCAACAGGTAAAAACTCACCTTCGCCGCTGTTGCCGCCAATAACGCCGAAACAAAAGACGGCGCGTAGGCATAGGCATTCGTCAGCCAAATATGCAGCGGGAAGGTCGCAATCTCCAGCGCCAGTCCCAGCGTTAAAAATGCAAACGCCGCTTCCACCGGCCGCGTATCCGGCACATCCGCCAGGCGCACCGCCATATCGCTGATATTCAGCGTCCCGGTCATCATATAGAGCAGCCCCACGCCAATCAGAATAAACGTCGCCCCAATCGTTCCCAAAATCAGATACTCAAACGCCGCAGTCAGCGCCCGCCTGCTATCGCCCATCGCAATCAGCGCATACATCGCCAGCGATGAAATCTCTAAAAACACATAGATATTGAAAATATCATTCGTCGCCACAATGCCCAGTAGCCCTGCCACACAGAGCAACACCAGGCTATAAAACGACGATTGTTTTTCACCCGCCACCTCGTGCCCCACACTCGCATAAGCAAAGGGCATCATCACTGCCGCAATCCCCGATACCAGCAACAACACAAAGGCATTCACCTGATCAATACGATACTCAATGCCAATCGGCGGCGCCCAACCATCCATGGCATAGGTCACTACCCCTCCGCCTTCCACCAGCAGCAGCACCGCAAAAGCCGATGCGAACGAGCCCACACAGGCCAGCGTCGCCACGCCCCAGGCCAGCTTCCCACGCGGCATCAACGCCGATATCAGCGCCGCTAATAGCGGTATAATGACAATAAGAGCGGGCAGATGCGGCTGAATCATGATCGCTTACGCCGCATCGCTGTGCGCGTGCTCCCACGCGCCTTTCCCTTCCCCGTTTTTTTCGCTACCGTCTTTGGCTTCTCTTCCCCCTCCGCTGCATCCATGTCCAGGATTTCATCCTCCTCAATCACGCCATACGCCTCTTTAATCCGCACCACCAGAGCAAGCCCCACTGCCATCGTCGCCACACCCACCACAATCGCAGTCAGCATCAACACATGCGGCAGCGGGTTCACATAAAACGTCTCCCCCTTTTCTAAAATCGGCACCCGCGCGCCATGCACATGCCCCACCGAAATATAAAACAGCAGCACCGAGGTCTGAAAAATCCCAAGCCCCATCAGCTTCTTCACCAAATTCCCGCCATTGATCACGCCATAAAACCCGGTCACCATCAACAAGATGCATACCCAGTAATTATAGCTCACCAGCACATATTGCTCGAGGAATGCCATCATCTTATGCCTTCCTCCCTGCAAATAAGAAAAATAACAACAACATCACCGAAAACACGGTGATGCCTACCCCAAGCTCAATAACCAAAATGCCCCATTTTTGGCCGACCACCGCGTCTTTTGCCAAGACGGAATATTCCAAAAAATTTCCACCAAGCAACATCGACACCACGCCCGTACCGCCATAAATCAGCGCACCAAGCACGGTTAATATCCTGAGTGCTTTTAAAGACACTACGCGTGTGGCATGCGAAAAACCAAACACCAGCGCGTATAAAATAAACGCCGCGGCAAAAATCACTCCAGCCTGGAACCCTCCACCAGGGCTATATTCACCATGCATCTGCACATAAAGCGCATAGAGCAAAATGAACGGAATCAGAAATTTCGCAATAACATGCAATACCAATTGATCGCGCATCGTAACACCGCCTCATTTCATTAGTTTGATTGTATTTCTACGCGTAAAAATACAATCGCTTCGCTCGCTACGCGGCGCAGAATCAGCATTTACGAAGCTGATTCTGATAGTCGTTTGTAATACATATATTTCAAACGACTATAATTTCCGCCCCCTCGTCATAGCAAATCCCGCCCCTAATTCAAACCGAATTTATAGGCTATAATGACTTGTCCAAAAGCGCCTTGAGCTCTTCCTCACCTGCTGCCATATCCATCTCTTCCCGCTCTGGCAAAGCGTTCCAGCCGCGTGCAAGCCGTGCACATGCCGCCTCACTTAATTCTGGACATACTGCCGCAACCTGCTCCATCTCCGCCATCTCCCCATTGCAATGTAGCACCACATCACACCCCGCCGCCAAAGACTGCTTGGTAATCGCCGCCATATCGCCGGAAAGCGCCTTCATCGACACATCATCGGTCAGCAGCAACCCATCAAACCCAATCTCCTCGCGAATCAGCTGAATCACCGTGGGTGAGAGCGTTGCCGGCTGCTCCGCATCCAGCGCGGTATAAGTGATATGCGCCGTCATTCCCCACGGCACCGCCTTTAGCGCGGTAAACGGTACAAAATCCGTATCCCGAAGCGTCGTTAATTCCGCCTCCACTATGGGGAGCGCCTCGTGGCTATCCACCAGCGCCCGCCCATGCCCCGGAATATGCTTGATCACTGGCATCACGCCGCTTTCCATCAGCCCGCGCGCCACCTCGCCCGCGAGTGCTGTCACCTGCTCCGCCGTCGTACCATACGCCCTATCCCCCACAATCGCGTGGCTCTCCGCAAAGCGAATATCCGCCATCGGCGCGCAATCCACCGTGATCCCATGTGCGATTAGCTCCGCCCCCATCAGCCGCGCATTGAGATAACTCGCCCGGCGCGCCACCTCCATCCCTTTTCTCTCCACCAAATCAGCATACACCCCAGCAGGCAGCGCCTCCCGCCATTGCGGCGGCTTTAGGCGCGCTACCCTGCCTCCTTCCTGATCAATCAGAATCGGCGCATCCGCGCGCCCCACCGCGTCGCGCAGTGAAGCACTGAGCGCGCTCAGCTGCTCTTTATTCTCACAATTTCGTGCAAAAAGAATGAACCCTAAAGGCTGGGCATCAGCAAAAAACGTACGCTCCGCTTCTTCTAGCGTAGCGCCAGCAAGCCCACAGATAAACGCGCGAGGAGCATCACTTGTCAACAACGATGCATCCTTGCTTACGTTCACCCAATTTTTTACACAGGCTCCGCGCCGCGCTTTTGCTTTTGATCGGCCCAGCTTGCAGACGATAAAAAATGCCCTTCGCGCCCAAATTCGCCCGCTCTACGGTATAATCCAGGCCTTTAAGCAATTTCGGGAAGCGCTTCTGCAATTTGGTCCACCCGGCCTGCAAGCTATCCATGGTGCGATACGACCCGAGCTGCACTTTATACCCACCGCTTGCCGCAGGCTTCGCTGCAGCCTTTGGCTTCACCACCGTTTTTGGCGCTTCCACCGCTGGCTTTTCTTCCGCCACCTTCTCAGCAGGTTTCTCCTCTGCCTCTTCTCCACCCGCTGCCGGCTC
>JANQQO010000171.1 GCA_028289305.1 Rickettsiales bacterium
ACAGCGACGGCGCTGTTTGGCACCTCGATGTCGGCTCATCTCATCCTGGGGCTGTAGCAGGTTCCAAGGGTATGGCTGTTCGCCATTTAAAGAGGTACGAGAGCTGGGTTCAGAACGTCGTGAGACAGTTCGGTCCCTATCTGCCGTAGGTGTTGGATGTTTGAGAAGAGTTGCCCCTAGTACGAGAGGACCGGGGTGAACGAACCTCTGGTGTACCAGTTGTTCCGCCAGGAGCACCGCTGGGTAGCTAAGTTCGGACGGGATAACCGCTGAAAGCATCTAAGCGGGAAGCCTCCTTCAAAACTAGACATCCCTATAGTGCCGTGGAAGACCACCACGTTGATAGGCCGGGTGTGGAAGTGTGGTAACACATGAAGCTAACCGGTACTAATAGCACAATTGATTTTAACACATCTTTGTTGCCGTATGTGGCGCTAAGCTTGCGAACGCATGCAAAAAGATTCTTTCACCTCTCTCTTTTTAAGAGAGAGGATATTCACAAGCAAAACCCTTCTATAATTCGCTAGTAGAATTAGGGAAGGGCTTTAAAAAGCCCGTTTGATTGGCTTGGTAGCTATAGCGAAGAGGAAACACCCGATCCCATCCCGAACTCGGCAGTTAAGCTCTTCAGCGCCGATGGTACTGCGTCTTAAGGCGTGGGAGAGTAGGACGCCGCCAAGCCTATCAAGCGGGCTTTTTTATTTTCTAAAAGATCCAATATCTAAAAAACCCGCATTCTTTAACGTTTTGTTAATGTTCTTGGTGTAGAGTATGGCTGTAGTTAGAGCACATCTATAATGAGGCCAACCCAATGCAGCAAGATAGTAAAAAGACATGTAGCTTTGAAGTGCTTGTAAATAAGATATATACGAATTTTCTAATAGCTTCGCGCGAAGAGGGTATAGTATTGTCATTATCTTCCGAATCGTTTCTTTCGACAAAGATAGATGCAATTTTGTTAGAAAAGAGTGATCACATTGCTACTAAAATGTCGTTTAAGAGTAATAGAGATAGATCAAAACAAAAACCTTTAAATATAAAAGATCTTATCCAAGATGCCATAGCCAGTGCGGCACTGGGAAATAAAATCACCTGCGAAGTTGTTAAAAAACTAGAACATTTTCCCAGTTGTTTAGATCATATCCGGCGCGATATAGGCCTAAAAGACCTAGAGCCAGACACATTGGCAGAGATTTTTGCAAAAAGCGTGAATCGGGTCATTTCTCAGCAGCGTGCACCAGGTGGCCCTGGTAGGTAAAAATTCTACCAAAAATTCCCCTTCACCCCCACATATTCCCATTTTTCTTCCGCCAACCCCCACATATGGTTAAAAATAGATAAAATTTTATACAATTGTTAACCTTTTATTAACGTTTTTCTGCTACACTAAGAGTCAGTTAGAAAAACAACTATATAAGAGGTCACACATGGCAGGAGGACGATTAGAAGCAGATCCAGTATTCTTAGGGCTCACCCGCCCCGCAATGATCCTAGGCGTAACGTATGCCTGGTTCACCCTAAACGGGTTTTTCTGGGCGCTCTATTTCATCAACACATCCGATTTCTTTTATCTGATTTTCGGCGCGATTGGCGTGCATCTCGTCGGCTTTTTTATCACCTCAAAAGAGCCGCGCTTCATGGATATTGTGGTCACCAAAGCCTCCAAATGCATGAAGTGCCGCAATACAATGTTTCATGGCAATACCCAATCCTATGATCTATATTAGGGCGTATCATGCTGCAATTTGCCAAACGCCACACACTTAATGCCAAGGTCGCCAAGCGCGAGGTTTCTGAGGCCGAATACATTCCTTATTATTGCCATTGGAACGGCAACACCATCGTCACTAAGAAAAACGAGCTGGTACAAGTCATCAAGGTGGAGGGCTTCTCGTTCGAAACCGCGGATGATGAAGATGTCGATATGGCCAAAGACATCCGCAACTCCTTGCTCAAAAGCTTAGCGCAGGGCAATTACGCCCTCTGGTTCCATATGGTGCGCAAACCTCGTGATGCCTTTATCCCAGGCAATCAGCCAAAAGGTTTTGCCAGTTACGTACAAAAAGAATGGCAGGAAAAACATCAAACCCGCAAAACCTTCGGCAATACGCTGTATATCAGCATCGTACATAAAGCCGATACCAAGGGCGTGGCCGCGTTTGAAAACTTCCTTCGCGTTATCCAGCAAAAGGCTGATAAAAGCGCGTGGGAAGATAATATGAAAGCCGCGTTTAAAGACATCAACGATGTCAGCAAGCGCGTGCTTGCCACCTTGCGTCCGTATAAACCGCGCCTACTCGGCATGGTCAAAACAGAGCAGGGGAATTTCTCCGAGCCACTCGAGTTTCTCGGCATGCTGGTCAATGGCGGTGTTGAAGAGCGCGTCTTACCGCCCACAATCGATATTTCGCATTACCTTCCCACCCACCGGCTTTATTTTGGCCATAACGCCATCGAGATACGTGGCGCTACCGGCCGCCGCTTCGGCGGTATGATTAGCATCAAAGAATACCCGCCTGCTACC
>JANQQO010000172.1 GCA_028289305.1 Rickettsiales bacterium
ATTATCGCCCTCTGTTTAAGTGGTTTTTTGCGCTCTTTGTGATTAATGGCTTGATGCTTGGCTGGCTTGGCTCAAAACCCGCGGAAGGCACCTATGTAATCGCCGCACGCGTTGCTACATTCTATTATTTCGCCTATTTCCTGCTGGTGCTTCCTTGGCTGAGCAAACGTGAGAAAACGCTGCCAGAGCCAGAATCGATTCATGCGCATTACAAAAAAGAGGCGCATGAATGAAAAAGCTAATGTTATATATGCTCGTTGCGGTGTTGTGGGCACCAATGGCCCATGCGGCGGGTGATGCGCTACACCCAAAGCAATTGAAGTGGGCGTTTGACGGAATGACGGGCACGTTTGACCGGCAGAGTATTCAGCGTGGATTTAAGGTGTATAAAGAAGTGTGTGCATCCTGTCATTCACTGCGTTTGCTTTCTTACCGCAACTTGACGCAGATAGGGTTTTCACCCGCGGAGGTGAAGGCGGTAGCTGCAGAATATACGGTGATCGACGGTCCGGATGATGTGGGTGATATGTTTGAACGGCCTGCACTTCCTTCAGACCGGTTTGCATCCCCCTTCCCTAATGATCAAGCTGCACGCGCGGCAAATGGCGGATCATTACCGCCCGATCTATCGCTGATTGTAAAAGCACGACATGATGGCGCAAATTATCTGTATTCCCTGCTGACGGGATATAAGAATGCGCCGTCGGATGTGGAGCTGAGTGAAGGAATGTATTACAATCCGTATTTCCCGGGTGGACAGATTGCAATGGCACCGCCGCTAGCAGAAGGTTTGGTGAGCTATGATGACGGCACGCCGGCCACGGTGGATCAGATGTCAAAAGACCTTGTGAACTTCCTGCAATGGGCAGCAGAGCCAGAGATGGAGCAGCGTAAGAGCATTGGCATTAAGGTGTTACTGTATTTGGTGGTGTTTACCGTGCTGTTCTATTTCGCGAAGAAGCGGGTGTGGAAGCGCCTGTCTTAATTGACGGCGGTTCACTACAGGAATCTTTATATTTTTTATTATGAGCGATGGAGGGTGAAATGCCTTATTACTATCAATCCCCTATTGGCGTGATTGCGATTTATGGAGAGGGGAATGCCGTAACGCGTATTGCGCTGCAAGAATCACTGGATATAGAGGGAGTTACAGCAGAAACAGCCCCAGGAGACGAAGCACCCCTGGCAAAAGAGTTAGATTTGTATTTCAAAGGAGTGGCGCATAGCTTTAATGCACTAGGCGAAGCGCCGGGCTCAGCGTTTAACAAAAAAGTGTGGAAGGCTATTGCGCGCATTCCTTATGGCGCAGTGAAGAGCTATAAAGAAATTGCGGAAGAAATTGGCCACCCGAAAGCCGCACGGGCGGTGGGCAATGCGTGCGCTAAAAACCCGCTACCGATTGTGGTGCCGTGCCACCGTGTGGTGGGTAAAACGCGGCCTTTCTCGTATACAGGCGGTGCGTGGCGCAAGGAATGGCTACTCGCACATGAGCAGAAATGTATTGAGGCGCGGAAAGCAGCTTAGAAAGCTTACACTTGTAGTAGCTGAATTTCTATTTTGCCGGGACGTTTACCGGTCTCTAATTCAATAATCCCACGGATATTTTTGCGCAGCATTTTGATGAGGCGATCGTCAGAGAGATTGCCCTGCGTGTAAAACAGCTCGACGATCTCTTCTTTGATGGCGCGAAGGCGTTTGCTGTCTTTCTTTTCGTCAAAAATACCGGGCGCGTAGATATGCGGCTCGGCCATTAACTCATTCTTTGCGATGGCTAGTGAGAGCACGAATGTACCGCTATATCCGATTTTACGGCGGGTTCTTAGGATATCACTTTCAAGCGGCAGCAGGCGATTGCCATCCACCGCGAAATAGCCAGATTGCACATGACCGAGCGGACTAGGCTTGCCAGGTGCCAATTTGATGGCGAGGCCATTAGCCGTTTCGATTTGCTGTGGCACGCCATAGGATTTGGCTAATTTGATATGTTCGTGGATATGCACCGGCTCACCATGGACCGGAATGCTGATTTTAGGGCGGGTGAGCTCATACATGCGCTTTACCTCATCGCGACACGGGTGGCCGGAAACATGGACGTAATGGTCTTTTTCGGTATAGACCTCCGCACCCATTTGCGTGAGGGCATTGAACATATTGAAGATTTTGCGCTCATTTCCAGGGATAACTTTGGAGGAAAAAATCACCGTATCACCCGGATGCAGTTTCAGCATGGGGTGGGAGCGGTGGATGATCTTGCTCATCGCGGCCATAGGCTCACCCTGACAACCGGTGCAAATGACCAATGCTTTTTTACGCGCAACTTTTTTGATATCCTGGTCGGTCAGGAAATCGGGGAGATCAGCCAGATAGCCGCATTCGCGAGCGGCATTGGTGATGGTCCAGAGAGATCTGCCGGCTAGCGCCACTTTGCGGCCATTTTCCATCGCCGCTTCTGCAATGGTTTGCAGGCGCGCAACGTTGGAGGCGAAGGTGGTGACAAACACCATATCGTTGCTCGAAGCAATGATGCTGGAAAGATGTTCTTTTAAGTCCGCTTCTGAGCCGGAATGGCCTTCTGAAAATACATTGGTGGAATCACACACCAGGGCCAATACGCCTTCATCACCGTATTTCTTGAGGAGTTTTTCATCTGTGGTGGGCCCAACCACCGGCCCTGGATCGAGCTTCCAATCACCGGTGTGGAGGATGGTGCCGTGATCGGTTTTGATCACCAGGCCATTCATCTCAGGTATTGAATGCGTTATCTGCACCATCTCTATAGAAAATGGCGATAAATCGAACGCCTCGTTTGAGTCTATTTCTATGAGCTGCTGGGCAACATGTTTGGCAAAACCGGTCTCGCGCACCTTGGCACGGACCACGCCAGCGGTGAAAGGTGTGGCGTAAATAGGGCACTCGACTTGATCCCACAAGAAGCGTATGGCGCCGAGGTGATCTTCATGCGCGTGGGTGAGTACCAGGCCGAGCAAATCTTTTTTGATACTCAGCAAAAACTCAATATCTGGCACCAACATATCGACGCCAGGCAGCGATTCTTCGGCAAAACCAGCGCCAAAATCGACCATCAACCACTTACCCTTATAGTGGTATAGGTTGAGATTCATGCCGATTTCGTTACAGCCGCCAAGCGGCAGAAAGACTAGGTCGTTCTTCTTATATTTCATACAGGTTTATCTCTTTTATGCAGTGGTGTTATGTTTAAAGATTTCTAGAAGGCCTTGGATGGTAAGATCTTGTTCAAGATGGGCGATGGCGTCAGTCGCGTTAAAAAAGAGCGGCGCTAGACCACCAGTGGCTACCACCGTCATCTCGGTATTTTTTTCACTCGTGATGTGCTGGATAATGCCTTCGATGAGGCCGACATAGCCCCAATAAATACCCGATTGCATGGCACCGGTGGTGGAGGTGCCAACGACTTTGCTGGGTTTTTTGATCTCGATTTCTGGCAAGCGGGCAGCGGCACGATGCAGCGCATCAATCGAAAGGTGGATGCCCGGGGCGATAACACCACCCTGGTAATTACCGGTGTCACCGACCACATCGAAGGTGGTGGCGGTACCAAAATCGACAACGATGGAGGGTTTTTTATATTGCGCGAAAGCAGCAATCGCATTCACCAGGCGATCTGCGCCGAGCTCTGCAGGGCGATCGATCTCCGCCGTGATGGGGAGCTTGGTGTTGTTATCACCGACCACAAGCGGGGTGCAGCCCAAATGGTTCTTACAGAAGGTGATAATGCTGAACAGCGTTTGTGGCACCACACAGGAAATGATGGCGTGTGAAATATCGCTTATTGCGATGTTTTTGAGCGCAAGGAGCTGGGTCACCAGCAAGGCGTATTCATCGGAGGTGTGAGTAGCATTGGTGGAGATGCGCCATTTATTGATGGGCGCGTCTTCGCCATTACAGACGGCGAACACGGTGTTTGTATTACCAATATCAATTGCGAGTAGCATATTATTCTTTTAACCAAATATCCCCTGCGGTGATGGGGGTGATGCCTTGTTCTGTTTGTAGCAGTAAATTTCCTTCATCATCCAGATCGGTGAAGACGCCGGTGAGCGCTTCATCCTTCAGCTGCACCGTGATCGCTTCATCCTTCCCCGCCGCCTGTTTTAGCCATGTCCGGCGAATCTGCGAAAAACCTGAGATACGCCAGCGCATATACCACGCGGCAAATTGTGGCAAGAGAGCGTGGAGCAGCTCTTGCACCGCGATGGTCATGCCCTCGTGATGCAGGCTTGTGGCAGGGTATATCGCATCTTCAGGGAAAGACGCAACATTAATTCCTATACCGATGATGAGTGAACGGCTGGGATGATCATACTCAAGGAGAATGCCAGCCACCTTTTTTTGGTTTATCAGGATATCGTTGGGCCATTTGCAGGTGATGGGTAGGGTGGTGTTTTCCTGCAGCGTCTCATGCACTGCAAGGGCGGTGACAAAGGAAAGCTGGGGATTTATAGCAAGATCTGATTCTGCAGGAAGGCGGAGTGAGACGTAGAGATTGCCTTCTGGCGAATCCCAGCTGCGGTCATAGCGCCCCCTGCCCTCGGTTTGTGCTTTTGCCCAAATGACATTATGCGGATCACCCTGCTGCGCACGGCGCTTGGCTTCTGCATTGGTGCTATCCACCAGCTCCATTTCATGTATCGTGAAAGAGAGGGTGGGTGTAGAAGTAAGATCACTCATGAAAGCAAGGCCGTCACCGCCTTTTCAGCTGCGCGCAACAGAGGAGTTGGATAGAGGAAAAACAGGGCATTAAAGACAGCGGTGATGAACAGCACTGCCCTGGATTCTTGGGGTAAGGCAACATCCAGAGGGTCGCTGACCTCATCGAAATACATGATTTTAATGATGCGTAGATAGTAAAACGCGGCGATAACACTGGTGAGCACGCCGATGATCGCGAGGGCATAAAGCCCGGATTCAAGTGCCGCCTTAAACACGAAGAACTTCCCAAAAAAGCCAGCAAGCGGCGGGATACCGGCCATGGACAACATAAAAATGGTCATAGCAAGGGCGAAGACCGGATGGGTTTTAGAGACGCCAGCAAGATCCATGATATGCTCCACGGCTTCGTCTTGGCGACGCATATGTAATATGCAGGCAAAGGTGCCAATGCTCATAAGCATATAGATAGCGATATAGATGAGCGCGGCATGTACGCCGCCCATAGTACCAGTTGCCACGCCAACGAGCAGATATCCCACATGACCGATGGAGCTATACGCCATGAGGCGCTTGATGTTCGTTTGTTTCAGCGCTGCAATTGCACCAAGTAGCATGGAGATGATAGCAACAAGAATAACGATTTGCTGCCACTGATCGCTTAGGCCGCCAAACGGCTCCATCATAATGCGCACAAACAAGGCAATGGCAGCAACCTTCGGTGCAGAGGCAAAAAAGGCGGTAACTTTAGTGGGTGCACCTTCATAGACATCAGGCGTCCACATATGGAATGGTACGGCAGAGATTTTGAAGAAGAGTGCAGTCATCACAAGCACGAGACCAACGATAACACCAGGGACGACGGATTCTTCCGGCGCGGTTTGGAAGATATGCGTGAGGGTACTAAGCTGCGTGGTGCCGGTGAAGCCGTATATTAGCGAACAACCATAGAGCAACAGGCCAGATGAGAGGGCGCCGAGAACAAAATATTTCACACCGGCCTCGGAAGAGCGCGGAGAGTTGCGATCAAAACTAGCGAGCACGTAGAGGCTCAAAGACTGTAGCTCAAGGCCAATATAGAGAGAGATGAGATCATTGGCGGAAACCATGACCATCATACCAATCGTGGCAAGCAGGATGAGTATAGGAAATTCGAACGGGTGCTTTTTGCTTTCGCGGGTAAAACTGAGCGTGGTGAGGAGCACCAAAGAGGTCGCCAGCGCCAGTGCAATTTTTACAAAGACGGTGTAGCTGTTGCTGATAAAGAAGCCGCCGAAAGCGGTAAGGTCATCATTCCAAATGCGCGATAGCAGGAGAATTGAAAGAAAGAGAGCAGCAATAACAAGCTTGGTGAGCACGCGCGTTGCTGCATCGCCACGAAATGCGCCAACAAGTAGAAATACGAGCGCAGCAAAGGCCAGGAATATCTCTGGCACGGCAGGAAAAAATTCTATTTTTAATAGGTTTTCTTGCATTGTTATTGCGGCAATAAATCTACGTGTTGGTGTACGTGTTGAATGAGGTTATCCAAGGATACCTCCATCGTTTTTAGCATATAGCTGGGATAAATACCCATGAATAATACAAGCAGGGCAAGGCTTAAAAAGATGATGCTTTCCCTGCGGTCAATATCTAAGAGGTGCTTGAGTTTTTTGTGCTCGAGCTCGCCAAATACCACGCGCCTGTAGAGCCAGAGCATGTAGGCTGCACCGAGCACGACACCGGTGGCAACCAGGAAGGCAATCCAGGTATTGTCTTTAAATACGCCGACTAAGACCAGAAATTCACCGACGAAACCACTAGTGCCCGGTAGGCCAATCGAAGCCATGGTAAACAGCATGAAGGCGAAGGCAAATTTAGGCATGCGCTCAACAATGCCGCCATAATCTGCGATTTTTTTGGTGTGCACGCGATCGTAGAGTACGCCGACACAGAAGAAGAGTGCGGCAGAGACAACGCCGTGGCTGAGCATCTGGAACATGGCGCCTTCCATGCCTTGGATTGTGAAGGTGTAGATACCTACGGTGACAAACCCCATATGCGCCACGGAGGAATAGGCGATCAGCTTTTTCATATCCTCCTGCATGAGGGCGACGAAGGAGGTGTATACCACCGCGATGGCGCTCAAGGCATAGACGAAGGGGACAAAATAGAGCGAGGCATCAGGCAATATAGGCAGCGATAGGCGCAAGAAGCCATAAGCACCCATTTTGATGAGGATACCAGCAAGAATCATGGAACCCGCGGTGGGCGCTTGCACGTGTGCATCTGGCAGCCAGGTATGCACCGGCCACATCGGCACCTTAACCGCAAACGAGGCAAAGAAAGCGAGCCAGAGCCATTTTTGGATATAGGCTGGCAGCTCTGGGCCCATTTGCATCAGGGTGGGAATGTCGGTGGTACCCATAGTAAAATAGAGATAGATGAGCGCCAGCAAGAGCAGCACCGAACCCACGAGGGTATACAGGAAGAATTTGAAGGCAGCATAGACCCTGTCTTCTGCGCCCCAAACGCCAATGATCAAGAACATGGGGATGAGCGAGGCTTCAAAGAAGAAGTAGAAGAGCACAAAATCGAGCGCGCAGAATACGCCCACCATCAAGCTTTCTAGGATGAGGAAGGCGATCATATATTCGCGGATGCGGTGGGTGACACTCTGCCAGCTGGCGAGAATACAAAACGGCATTAGGAAGGTGGTGAGCAGAACGAGGAAGACGGAAATACCGTCAACACCGAGGTGGTAGCTGATGTTATAACCCTCAATCCAGGGTACTTTTTCCTCGAACTGGAATTCGGAGGTGGTGGGATCGAAATTAACCCAGAGGATGAGGGAAAGGAAGAAGGTGGTGATGGTGGTCCACAATGCGGCGTTTTTGGTGTTGCGCACCACGCTTTCTTCATCGCCATGCACGAATAATAAGATGAACAGTGCACCGATGAGCGGCAGGAAGATGATAGCAGAGAGGAAAGGGAAATAGCTCATTGTGACATCTTACCTGAAATATAAATACCAACTGATGATTGCGGTGAGGCCGATAAGCATCACAAAGGCGTAATGGTAGAAAAATCCTGTTTGGCAACGGCTTAGGAACACAGCGATGCGCTGTGATACCGTAGCAAGCCCGTTGGGGCCGAAGCGATCGATAGTGCGGATGTCGACCCACTGCCACAAGGCGTAGCCGAGGCGCTTGGCAGGGTTGACGAAGAGGAAATCGTACAGCTCATCGATATACCACTTATTATGCGAGAAGAGGTAGAGCGGGCGGAAGGCTTTCTCGAAAAAGCCCGGAAGGCTGGTGAAGCGAATGTAGCAGAGATAGGCAACGATAAGACCGATAGCGCCGACAACGAGCGGCGAAAGCTTGACCCAGAGTGGTACGTGATGCGCTTCCTCCAGTATGTTTTCCTGACCGAGCATAACAATGGAGCCGCGCCAGAAGGCAAGATCGGCATCAACAATGCCGAGGAGTGCGGCGCCAATATAGCCAGAGAAGATCGCACCAAGGGAGAGCAGAAGCAGCGGCACGGTCATGATTTTTGGCGATTCATGGATATGTTTTACAATACCCTCTGGCGCGCGAGTGCTGCCATGGAAGGTCATGAAGATGAGGCGCCAGGAGTAGAGCGAGGTGAGGAGTGCGGCGGCAACACCCACCCAGAAAGCGAAGGCGCCATAAGGGTTGCCGGCATGGCCGGCAGCATAGGCCGCTTCGATGATCATATCTTTCGAGAAGAAGCCGGCAAAGGGCGGCAGCCCCATAATGGCGAAGGTGCCAATGAGCATCATCGCGTAGGTAAAAGGGATTTTACGCCAGATGCCACCCATTTTGCGCATGTCTTGCTCGTTCGACATAGCGTGAATCACGCTACCCGCGCCGAGGAAGAGCAGAGCCTTGAAAAAACCGTGCGTCATGAGGTGGAAGATGCCCGCCGCATAGGCAGATACACCGCAAGCGAAAAACATATAGCCCAGCTGGCTGCAGGTGGAATAAGCGATGACTTTCTTGATGTCGTTTTGTGTGATGGCGATAGTGCCGGCAAAGAGCGCGGTGAACGCACCGACTACTGTAACGAGTGCTAAGGCGGTGGGCGCTAGTTCAAATAAGGGGGAACAGCGAGCAACGAGGAATACGCCCGCAGTGACCATGGTGGCAGCGTGAATTAAGGCAGAGACGGGGGTTGGGCCTTCCATAGCATCTGGCAGCCAGGTGTGGAGACCGAATTGGGCCGATTTTCCCATAGCGCCAACGAAGAGCAATATGCAGATGAGAGTGAGTGCGTCGAAGTCCACACCAAGGAAGCTAATGCTTTTTTTTGCCATATCGGCCGCATTGAGGAAGACAACATCGAATTGGATGGAGCCAAAGAGTAAGAAAATAGCAAATACGCCAAGGGCGAAACCGAAATCCCCTACCCTATTCACCACGAATGCTTTGATGGCCGCGGCGTTGGCAGAGGGTTTCTTATACCAAAAACCGATGAGTAAATAAGAACAGAGGCCCACCCCTTCCCAGCCGAAGAAGAGCTGGAGGAAATTATCGGAGGTGACCAGCATGAGCATGAAGAAGGTAAACAGCGAGAGATAGGCCATGAAGCGCGGAATGTGCGGATCATGCGACATGTAGCCCACCGAATAAATATGCACCAGGGCGGACACGGAGGTGACAACGACGAGCATGACAGCAGTGAGGCTATCGACGCGCAAGGCCCAATTCACCGCCATGGTGCCCGAATGAATCCAATGATAAAGCACGGTTGTGCCGCTCTCACCATCTATCACGACATTTTTGAAGACAAAGAAGGAAAGGATGGCAGCAAGGCTGGTGAAGGAGGAGGTGATAAACTGCGCTTGTTTTACTGAGATAGTTTTTACGGTCAAACCCACTATAAGCGCGGCGATGAGTGGGAGGAAGACGATGGCGTGTATCATATCCCCTACCCTTTTAGCTTGCTGATGTCTTCTACGGCGATGCTGCCGCGATTACGATAAAACACCACGATGATGGCAAGGCCAATGGCAGCTTCTGCCGCTGCGATGGTGAGGATGAAGATAGTGAAGATCTGGCCCACGAGGTCTTGCAAATAGGCTGAGAATGCGATGAAGTTGATGTTCACCGCAAGCAGCATCAGCTCGATCGACATCAAGATGGTGATGACGTTTTTGCGGTTTAGAAAAATGCCGCACACGCTGATGGTGAACAGGATGGCACCGAGCGTGAGGTAATGCATCAAGCCTATATCACTGATGAATGCCGGCATTAGATCCCTTTTCCTGGTTTTACTTTAACAATTTTGACCGACTTCTCTCTGCGCCTTCCTATTTGTTTTCCGATATTCTGGCGTTTTACCGTTTCGCGCTTGCGCAAGGTGAGCACAATCGCGCCGATCATCGCCACGAGAAGGGTGAGGCCAGAAAGCTGGAAAGCGAGGACATAATGGGTATAGAGCACATTACCGATCGCACGAGCGTTGGTGATGCCTTGTGGGATAGGCATTTGTGTTTCTGTGATGGCACCCGGTGTGGCAAGCGATATGCTGGAGGTTTTGAGTACAAGAAAGAATTCAACGAATAGCAGTATGGCCACGAGTGCGCCAATGGGGAGATAGCGCAGAAAACCCTGGCGCATTTTGGCAAAATTGATATCGAGCATCATGACGACGAAGAGGAATAGCACCGCCACCGCGCCGACATAGACGATGACCAGAAGCATCGCCACGAGCTCCGCGCCGAGCAGCACAAACAGGCCGGAAGCATTAAAGAAGGCGAGGATGAGGAAGAGCACCGCATGAACGGGGTTTCTGGCAGAAATAACCATGAAGGCGGAAAACACCAGCACCGCAGCAAAGAGATAGAAAAGGATCGTAGGTATTAGCATGGTTACCTATATTGTATATCTGCTTCGATTTTTTGTGCGAGCGCCTTTTCCCAGCGTTCGCCGTTTTCCAAGAGTTTTTCTTTGTTGTAGAGCAATTCTTCGTGGGTTTCGGTGGCGAATTCGAAATTCGGCCCCTCAACAATGGCATCCACCGGGCAGGCTTCTTCGCACATACCGCAATAGATGCATTTGGTCATATCGATATCATAACGCGTGGTGCGGCGGCTGCCGTCTTCGCGCTCTTCTGCTTCGATGGTGATGGCCTGAGCCGGGCAAATAGCCTCGCATAATTTACAGGCGATGCAGCGCTCTTCACCATTCGGATAGCGGCGCAATGCATGCTCACCGCGGAAGCGCGGGCTGATGGGCCCTTTTTCATACGGGTAGTTGATGGTAACCTTTTTCTTAAACAGGTATTTAAAGGTGAGCCACATGCCATAGAGCAGCTCGTAGAGCAATAATGCGCGTAAGGTTCTAGAAAAAATGCTCATAGTTGTTTTTCTTACACTCCTTATATTCAGCCTGGCAAGGCGTCTAGTGATAGCAACACACCTGCCACCAGTACGACCCAAAATAGGGTGAGTGGCAAAAATACTTTCCAGCCAAGGCGCATGAGCTGGTCATAACGATAGCGCGGGAAAGTGGCCCTGACCCAGAGGAAGATGAAGAGCAAGAGCGCGATTTTCCCAACAAACCAGATGATGCCCGGCACCGCATGAAGCACGGGGATATCGACGAGCCACATGAACGGTGGCAACCACCCGCCAAGGAAGAGGATGGTCATCATCCCGCTCATCAGGATCATATTGGCATATTCGCCGAGGAAAAATAGGGCGAAGGTCATGGAGGAATATTCAACGTTAAAGCCAGCCACCAGTTCAGCCTCAGCCTCGGGTAGATCGAAGGGGTGACGGTTGGTTTCTGCGAGGATGGAGATGAAAAATACCACCATCATGGGTAGCAAGAGCAGGTGTTTCCACCAGACCATGTCCTTCTGCGCGAGGACGATATCGGTGAGATTGAGCGAGCCGACTACGAGTAGCACGGTGATGACGACTAGGCCGATCGAGACTTCATACGAGACCATTTGCGCAGCAGAGCGAATAGCGCCGAGGAAGGCGTATTTAGAGTTACTGGCCCAGCCGGCCATAATGACGCCATAAACGCCGAGCGAGGAGATGGCAAAGAGGTATAATATGCCGACATTGATATCGGCGAGGACGAGCCCTTCGTC
>JANQQO010000174.1 GCA_028289305.1 Rickettsiales bacterium
ATCACCGACGTCACGGAAGTCTTCGCTGGCTCTGAATTCTCCCTCTTCGCCAAGCAAATCGAACAAGGCGCAGTGGTCCGCGCCATCCCTGCCCCCGGCGTCGCAGACCAGCCGCGCAGCTTCTTCGATAAAAAGAACGATTGGGCGCGTGAATGCGGCTTTGCCGGCCTCGGCTATATCATTTTCACCACAGAGGGTGAGGCCAAGGGCCCCATCGCCAGCAAGCTCGACGAAGCACGCCTGAAAAAACTGCAAGAGATCACCGGCACCAGCCCGGGCGATGCCGTGTTCTTCTCCTGCAATCAAGACCATCTCGCTGCCGCCGATCTCGCCGGAAAAGCCCGCACCTTGCTCGGCGATGAGCTTGACCTGCTGGAAAAAGACTGTTTCCGCTTCTGCTGGGTCGTCGATTTCCCGTATTTCGAGTGGGATGCGGAAGAAGGCGCCATCATCTTCTCGCATAACCCCTTCTCCATGCCCAAAGGTGGTTTAGACGCGCTAGAAAACGCGAAAACCAACGAAGAGCTGCTCGCCATCACCGCACAGCAATATGACATTGTCTGCAACGGCGTTGAACTTTCCTCCGGCGCGATTCGGAATCACCGCGTGGATATTATGGAAAAAGCCTTCGCCATCACCGGCTATAGCAAAGAGGATATCGAAACCAAATTCGGCGCGCTTTACCACGCCTTCCAATACGGCGCACCGCCCCATGGCGGCCTTGCCCCGGGCATTGATCGCCTGGTGATGCTGCTCGCGGATGAGCCGAATATCCGTGAAGTCATCGCCTTCCCAATGAATCAACAAGCAGAAGACCTCCTCATGAACGCCCCCGCCCCCGCCGAGCCGCATCACTTGCGCGAGCTCCACCTCCACCTCACCCCCAAAGCCAAAGAAGCCCTAGAAGGCAAACACCCTGCCGAAAATTCAGAGAAAAAGGTGGCGGAGGGGTAAGGTCTGTTACTGTCGAAAATGTTGTGGCGGCTTCGAGGGTGACATTCTTTTCTGCCTAGAATACGCAAAAATAGCATTGATAATCCTGTCTAACTCTTCAAGTGATTGATGGTACAATGCATCATTTTGTGACGAATCACCCTCTGGTAACGCAAACCTTTCACCGTCTCTAACCGCTCCAGAGTCTACCGCCGCTTTAAGGAAGTTTCTGTACCATGTACGATCTTCTTCACTACCGCCTAATGCAGCACAGCGCAAGGAGAGTGTGTTTGACGCAATAAATCGACTCTCACTTAGTTTTTCAACCACTCCTTGAGCCGCCTCTAAGTCACCATTAATAGCCGCCGCACGCATTTTAAGCACTAATCCTGCTAGATTCTGAGGGTTTTTTCCCAGTAACATATCTGCTATCTTCTCTGTATAGTCGTTATTTCTTTTATCTGCCCCAATCCGCACCGCCACATCCAGTGTTTTTGGGTGACTTTCTTGGTTAGGTAAATCAAGAAGTTGCTGCATGTAATCATATATCCCTTCTTTTTTACCAAGCTCTAGGCTCATCTTAGCTAATCCTACCAACAAACGCGCATCCGTTTTTCCTTCAGGTAATGCAAATAATTCCTTGCCTAGATTGTAGGCTTCCTCTACCTCGTTTAAAGTTAAAAGCACAGAAAATAACTTTCCCCCTGTTTTAAAGCCTTCTCTTCCCTGAGCAGAAAAAGAGACGTTCAAATGATCCCTTGCCTTAGCGTGGTCTTTCTGGTCCACACATATCTGTGCCAACGTATCCAATGCGTATGTATTCTGTGCATTTATATTTCCTAAAATATATTCTAGTTGCTCTACTGCCTGATTCACCCTCCCCCGCCCTTTATAGGCACGTGCTAACTGAAAGCGCAGCACCTCATCGTCTGGCCATTGTTGAATAGCATCCTCACCAGCACGAATGGCGCCCCTATAATCACCACGCCGATTTGCCAGCATCATCTGCGTTGAAACATGCTTCGCTTCTTCGCTCAGCTCTCCCATAAAACCATCCTCCTAATGCCTGTATTATACCCCCAAATTCTTAATAAAACGTTAACAAAACCAGGGAATTGGGGTTTGGGAGTAGGGAATAGCCCTATTTCTCATTTTTCTACCCTTCACATCTTCACCCCCCTAATCCCCACTTCCCCCTTTTTCCTATTGCCTCTTTTGTGCGTATTGCGCATAAATAAAGATAGGAGGGGAAGGGCAAGCTTTCTTACGCGATTTTACTACGCTGATACACCACCCACCCCTGCGGTTGCGGCCATAAAAAAGCGTGCTATAAACATACAAACCAGATGAACGACACCAAATTCACAGAGCGCGATTCCACGCAAAACGCTACCTCCGACCTGCTCGAAGGCATGATGGAAAATCACACCGGCGACACGGTCACCGTCAGTGAGCTGAAAAACGCCATGCATGAACGCGGGTTTGGTGTGTTGATGGCCATCGCCTGTCTGCCGCTATGCATCCCAGCACCACTGCCACCGGGCGCTACCTCCATCTTCGCCATCCCCATCTTCATCCTCTCCGCACAGATGATCTGGGGCATGGATTCGCCCTGGTTGCCGCAGTGGATCTGCCGTAAGCGCATCAAACGCAGCACGCTCGCCCTCATCGTTGTACGCAGCATGCCCGTTTTGCGCCGCATTGAGGGCATCTTAAAACCCCGCTTCACCTTCGCCGCCACCCGCACGGGCGAGAAAATCATCGGCATCTTCATCTTCGTCTTTGCCCTCGCCATTTCCATGCCCTTGCCCTTCACCAACCTACCGCCCGGCTATGGCGTACTCATCATGTCACTCGGGCTGCTCAGTAAAGACGGGCTCATCATCCTGCTTGGCATGGTCATCGGCATGCTCGGCGTTGCCTTCACCCTCTATCTCATCTGGATGGGAAAACAAGCCGCCGCCGCCCTACTCGCCGGCATCACCGCCTGGCTTGGGATATAGCCAGGTACCCCCACCTAGCGCAACCTATCTCTCTGCGAAATAACCACATCGTGCACTTTCCCGTATTCCATTCCAAGCGCTGCGATATGCATTTGCTGTTCAGGAAATTTTGTGCGCTCTGAAAAACTCACACCCATTTCTGCTTTAATCTTCGGTATCACCGTCCCTGCATCTAACCCAATAATCTTTCCATTACGTAACACGCCCAAATTTTGGATAACCATATCCGCTGCTTTAACCGCATCATCTGCTGTAATCTCGTCTTCAAAAGCTTGTTTTAGCAAGAACGCAGCATCTAACTTCTTCTTATATTGTGGCGTATCAAACCTGTCCGGGTATGTTTCTGCAAGCCACATTTCCTGGTGCTGTATAATGGGCGTAACAAAGGGTAGTATTTCCACCTTAAAATACGCCTTCACCATTTCAGGAACAATAGGCTGTATAATAGAGGGATGTACTGGACGAGTCGATTCTTTGGGCGGCGCAATGCGAATAATGTAGTCATCACTTCGGAGCAATAGACTCCCATTTCCTCGCGCAATATAGACCACCTCACCAAGCCCCCACTCATCCAGGCTAGAAAACATCTCCTCAAAATCTGCTCTTGCTCTTTCTCCTCCCTCATTAAAGCGTATAATAGGATGCGCTGGAAAAAATTGATGCGCTTCCGGCTCAACAAGCGTCTCAAACACCTCCCGAGGAGTATAGGTACGGCCTACCTCAAGCCCATATGCCGCTAAATAGGCCTTCTCAATTTCTGGCTCTGGCGGAGAGCCGTATAATTCAAGAAACCCCTGTCCAATTTCATGTGATGAGTCTGACATCACCTAACCTTTCCTCCTTCCTTACTCCCTTAAGCTATAACACACCACTATTATTGCCGTTTTCATCTTTTTTCGCAATGACGGGTAACGTTTTATAAAATCCAGCGAATACTAGGCTAGATCACCCAATCATAATAAGGAGAGTGCTATGGAATATACGAACCAAGTTGTGTTCATCACAGGAGCAAATCGCGGCATAGGCAAAGCCTATGCAGAAGCCTTTTTAGCCAAGGGCGCGAAGAAGATTTATCTTGCCGTGCGCGATCCTAATAGCGTCTCTGACTTCGTACAGCAAAATCCCGACGTGCTGATTCCAATAAAGCTGGATGTCACCAGTAGCGAAGACATTCAAAACGCCGCCAACACCGCGGGCGACGTCACCATCCTCATCAATAACGCAGGTATTTTATTTGTCGATACGCTAAGCGATGCCGATTTACTAGATAAAGCCCGCCAGCAAATGGAGGTTAATTATATCGGCATGCTAGCCATGACGCAGGCCTTCGCCCCTGTGCTAAAACGCAATGGCGGTGGCGTATTAGTGCTTATATCCTCGCTGGTCGGACATATGGTATTACCCAGCATCATCACCTATAGCGCCTCTAAATTCGCCGCACAGGCGCTGATTTTAGGTGCCCGCCTCGAGCTGCGTGATCAAGGAACGCAGGTGATTGGCGTCTATCCCGGCCCCATAGAAACCGATATGACGCAGGAGATGGATTTTGAGGTCACTCCCGCAAACGTGGTGCCAGAAGCAACGTTTAACGCCATTGAGAATAATGAAAACGAGGTGTTCCCCGATCCCATGGCGCAAGACATGATGGCTTTGTTACGAAACGACCCAGCAACCCTGGAACAAGAAATCATCAAAATGCAGCACCAACAGGAGGTGGCGTAACGGAAAAAAATTCCTACTAACACCACCCACATTTTTTAAATTATATCCGAGTATTGTGGAATGAGTGCGTAGTAGACACCGTTTGCGAACCTGCCCGAACACAAGATTGTTTGTTTTACAGGTGCCCGTTTTAGGTTATTTAAATAGGGAATACCCTTTTTTTATCACTTCCTTCATTTGCGGTGTGGCATTAGGGTGACGACTAATGGGAGATAATACATAACTGTAATAATTTGTGAGGCACATTGCATTAAGACTATGGTTTTGATGCATGGTGCTAGGGTAGTCATTTACTAACTTTTCTAGAACATCTTTGGGTGTGTTTGGATTGACAGCGATAGGATTAAAAAACTGGATGCATGTATATGGTGTGTCAAAAACACAGCACTTATTAAAACCATTTTTAGCTAAATAATTGTCTACAGATTGTCGTATTTCTTCGGGATTAGAAGGAAGTGTTGCGACAGTTTCTTTAGTCCAGTACCTACTGTGTTTGCCCTGGCTCACTACCATAATTAATGTAGCAGGCACAATACAAATCGCAGTGGCAGTAAGAAAATACTTCGCCCTTCTTCCTTCTACATTAAAAAAACCGATAACATAAGACAATATCAAGAATACTAGCGCTCCAACGGAAGCCAAATGAGGGATAAACAACACCCCAAGTGCAGAAGTACTGGAACGGGAAAAAAGAATAGACAGAACACCCACAACGATTCCTGTAATTGCTCCCATCAACATGGAATAGGAAATACGAGAGCTGACTTGTTGTTTTGAATCCAGCCGCTCTGTGCACCAGACATAAATTAGCAACGCTGTACAAGGAAAAGCAAAAAAACCGGTCCCTCCGCCAAACGCTACCAGTAAAAACCTTTGCCCAATGTCCAAATCTTCATTGGAGCCAAAAAATGGGGTGGTTATTATATTGGCAATCCAACTAACGCTCAGAAAGATTGCAATGGAGAGCAAGATACGTTTTTTTGTGCTGTGAGCGTCCTTGCTCAGAACAGTATAAATGACGACGGCTGCAAGCGCCAGGATGTAATCTACCATAGCTGCCAACTATAATCTTAAAATATTATTTAATATAGTAGTTACTTTTGGGTGGCCTGCCACCCGAAGCTTAAAAGAGCGTAGGGTGGCGGAGAGAGAGGGATTACTTTGGTGCGCCCTCGCCTACCAAAGTTGCAAACGCTAAGTTCGCGCCCGCGCTCACTAAGCTTATTGTCGAACTAGGGCTCTCATCCATCCTGCCATATCACACAATTCCTTCAAAATAGAAGGCCAGATGCTATGAACGAGGAGCGATGTGTAGAAAAAGGGGGGAATTAACACCGCCTATATTTTTCAAATTATATCCGAGTATTGTGGAATGAGTGCTAAACTAAAGTCGTTTCTTTATAAACGCCCGGCCATTGCCTGTTTTTAAAAACGTCTCAAATTCTTCTGCCTTTTCATAATTAGAAAAAGCAGTATAGGTTTTGATTTTCCACGGCTTGAACTTATTAGTATGGATAGATTTACCCTCATTATGTTCTTCTAATCTTCTATCAAGATCATCGGTAAGCCCCGTATAATAACGATCTGGATCAAGTTCACTTTGAAGAATATACACGTATCTCATTAGTATTAGCCCGCTTTCGTTCTCTTGCGTTCACTACAGCGCGGCATCCGTTTCGCTAAGCTCACAACGCTAATCGCGCTGTAGCTACATTTTGGCAAAGCCAAAATGAGCGAAAGCGGATGGCGGAGAGGGAGGGATTCGAACCCTCGATAGGAGGATCTCTCCTATACTCCCTTAGCAGGGGAGCGCTTTCAGCCGCTCAGCCACCTCTCCTCGGGGATCAGGAGCGGCACTTTACGAATGATCGCCCGCCAATGCAATAAAAAACCCATCAACACACAGCTATCTTTAAAAAACACCGATTTGCCTTTCTCAAATAAATGCGCTACCACTACGGTAAATTCAATTTATATAAATTGAATTTACCGTAAAAACTGGCTTCGTGAATGCCAGTTTTTCGCCGCGAAAGCGGGCGAAACCACGTTTCGATGATTATCATCGAAACGTGAAAATATTATAAGTCACGAAAACATCCAAAGGAACACCCTATGCCGCCCACCCCGCTCACCCTCAACATCAGCACACACGATGGCACAAAAGAACAGCGCCGCTATCGCGACATCCTCCCGCAGGATATCGAAAGCGATGCCGTATACACCAATATCCTCCGCGCCATCGCACCCTATACCATGACCGCTAATGAGGGCGCAGAAACCACCTATTCCCTGTTCCACAACATCAAATATATTGTAGAAAACGCCATCCCCGGCGATATCGTCGAATGCGGCGTATGGCGCGGTGGCTGCAGCATGCTGATGGCACTTGCCCTCAAATATTTCGGTGACACCAATCGCCAGCTGTATCTCTACGACACCTATGATGGCATGACCGAACCTGACGATATCGATATCGATTTCGACGGTGTCTCGCAAAAAAAAGTCTGGCTCGAAGGACAAAAAGGCAACGGCAAAATGGCTTTTGGCGGCACGGCTGAACACGTCAAAACCAATATGCAACAAACCAGCTATCCCGAATCACAGATGCACTTCATCGCCGGCGATGTCTGCGACACCATTCCCGGCACCATGCCCGAATCCATCGCCCTGCTGCGGCTCGATACCGACTGGTATAAATCTACCCTGCACGAGCTCACCCATCTCTATCCCTTGCTGACCCCAGGCGGCGTGCTGATCATCGATGATTACGGCTGGTGCAAAGGCGCACGCCAAGCCACCGACGAATTCTTCGCCACCCAAGCGTTCAAACCCATGATGCACCGCGTCAATGAATGCGTCCGCGTCCTCATCAAGCCCCCGGCGTAACGCTATTACCTACCTATCCCTTGCCTCTATCAACAGCATGATCCTGTGTATATTTAGCGTAAGTGGTTGACTTATGTTGATCCACTAATGTGTCAACATGCGCTGTAATGTCCATCTTACACCATTCTGAAGCGTCTTTTTGTAACGCCAAGTATACCATCTTACCCCCCTGATCTTTAATCCTTTTATAAACCTCTACTACCCTTGTGTTAGGGGTAACAATTAAAGAAATATCGTCAACCACAGACCGCATCGAAGAATAACGCTCTTTCTGCACTGTATCCTCTAACTGAAACGGGTCCTGTATAAAACCATGCAGAGCAATGAAATTGGTTATATTAGACAAATGCACCAACCCTACCCGGAGAGAATTATTCTGTAAATAATGAGATAGTGACTCAAAACCTTCTGTATCTGTAATATCTAACTCCACAAAACGAATTCTATCGCTTTCAAAAAACTGCTTAACATGTGTATAGCTTTCGTCATTACCTAACCAACTCGTAATACGATTGTTTTCTTGGTTAGCTTCGAAATCAGACGATATTAGGCTGTCTTCTCTTTTTCCTCGTTTTATATAACGCTCTAGCTTTTTTGCGCAATCTTGCCTAGATGAAGATTGGCATACCATCGCCGCAACATCTTTCCAAAAAATACCTTGTTTTAAATTATGGTCTAAGATAAGGCCTCCATTTAGCCCTGAACCTGCAATATAGTCCAAATTAGCAAGCCCACCAAAACCAACAAGTATATCTCCCTCTAATGGTTTCTCTTTTAGAAGAGCATGTAATGCTGGATCATGCTCCTCATGAAAAGACATGGCAAACGGTTTACGGTCAATACCATATGACCTATTTAGCGTATCGGTAGGTGGTAGGACTAATACCATAGGCTAGCATTATATCATAATGCACGTAGTAGGAAAAATGGGAAGGCACAAAATCCACCTCCCTATAACGCCGCCACCCGCGCGCGTAAGGCCGGGATCACCTCTTCCTCAAACCACGGATTTTTCTTCAGCCACAGATTATTACGCGGGCTCGGATGCGGCAGCGGCAGCACCTCCGGCCAATAGTCTCGCCAATGCCGCACCGTCTCGGTCAGATTTTTCTGAGCCCGTCCTTTTAAATGATACGCGATCGCATATTGCCCAATCGCCAAGGTCAGCTCAAGCCCCGGCAATTGCGCCAATAACCGCACCCGCCATTGCTGTGCACATTCTGGCCGCGGCGGAAAATCGCCCGATTTTCCCGTGCCCGGGTAACAAAACCCCATCGGGATAATCGCCATCCGTGCTTCATCATAAAACGCATCGCGATCCATCCCCATCCAGGCACGCAAACGCTCCCCACTCGGGTCATTAAACGGGATGCCGGTATCATGCACCCGCCGCCCTGGCGCTTGCCCCGCCACCAAAATCCGCGCAGTTTTCTGCATACGCAGCACCGGCCGCGGCGCGTTCGGCAAATCACGCGCACAGAGCGTACACGCCCGCACCTCCTCCAATAATGCCGTTACTTCATCACGCATAGACACGTGTATATAATGATAATCTACTCCTGTCACTCGCAAGCACACGGAGATTGCTCAAATGGCAGGAGCGGAGCGGAGGGATGTACTCGGCCTTTTGGCCTGCGTTGCAATTTCCTAAGCTCGTACCTCGCTAAGTAAATTGTCGAACCCGCGGCGCTTCTCATCTCCTCACCTTCCGACCATAAAAAAAGCCACCCAAAAGGTGACCTTTTTTATGGTCGGAGCGGAGGGATTCGAACCCCCGACCCTCTGGTCCCAAACCAGATGCGCTACCAGGCTGCGCTACGCTCCGATACTATGCTGTCTAAAAGAACTCCCCATCGCGATAACTATTCGCGCCCCTGCGCTATATACAAAAACTCGCCTAAAAACAACGAAAATTGTACAGCAGGCCATTAAACACCCCATGACATGGCTATTTAATACGTCAGGCTACCCGCCAAGGCCTGCACATCCTCCGCACCTGTCCGCACCTGCTCTAACAACCCGCCGCGTTCTTCCGGCGGGGCATCATGCGCGGCCTGGCACAAATCCTTCAGCTGTTTTGCCCCCAAATTTGCCGAAGCACCTTTCAGCTCATGCGTCGCATTGGTCCATAGCGTATCATCACCGCTTGCCAGCGCTGTTTCCATTTCGCCCAGACATTTCTCCACCGTCTGGTGATACAGCGCGAATAACTCCCGCTCCAGCGCCTCATCACCACCAGTAATCGCCCGCAAATGCTCTAAACTCAATATATCCGCCATCGCCTATACTCCTTATCCCGCCAGTTGCATCGCCGCACTACGCTCTAAATACGCTGCCGCTTCTTCCACCAATTGCGCAATAATCGCTGCAGCGCTTTCCTCTTGCTTCACCATCCCCACGCTCTGCCCCGCCATCACCGAGCCATATTCCACATCGCCGTCAATCACCGCTTTCCTCAAGGCACCCGCCCAATAATGCTCAATCTTCAGCTGCGCTTCCTGCTTTTCTAGGCCGCCCGTGCGATATTCTTCTATCACATCGCGTTGCATCTGCAAGAATTCTTTGCTCGCCTTATTCACCAGCGCCCGCACCGGTATCACCGGGAATTCCGCATCCAATTGTACCGAAGGCTCCGCATCGCGCGCACTCGCTTTAATGAACGCCTTCTTAAAATTCGCATGCGCGATCGACTCACTCGCACAGACAAAACGCGTACCCAGCTGACAGCCCGCAGCGCCCATCTCCAAATAGGAGGCTATCGCCTCCCCGCGCCCAATGCCACCCGCCACAAACACCGGCACTTCCGGCAGTTCTGTGCGCATAAACGGCAAAATCTCCTGCGCCAACACACTGGTCGACACCGGGCCGATATGCCCGCCGGCCTCCATGCCTTCAATCACCAACGCATCCACGCCCGAACGCACCAATTTCTTGGCAATCGCCACTGCCGGCGCAAAGCCAATCACCCGTATGCCCGCATTTTTCAATTGCTGAATCGTAGCACTCTTCGGCAACCCGCCAGCCAGCACCACATGGCTCACCGCGTGACGAATACACACCTCCGCCAAGGCCTCTAAATCCGGGTGCATGGTGATGAGATTCACCCCGAAAGGCTTATTAGTCAGCGCTTTGGTCGCTGCAATCTCCGCATCTAAGATATCCGGCGGCATCGACCCACAGGCAATCACGCCAAATCCCCCCGCATTCGAAATCGCCGACACCAGATGGCGCTCGCTCACCCAGCTCATCGCGCCCCCCATAATGGCGTAGCGCACGCCTAAAAACGCCGTGCCCTTCTCCCATAATTTTTCCAGCTGCGACTCTCCAGTCATCCCCCTACTCCCCATCCAAGCCGTAAGCGGTGTGCAGCGCGCGCAGCGCCAGCTCCAGATATTCCTGGCTAATCAACACGCTGATCTTAATCTCCGAAGTCGAAATCACTAGGATATTCACGCCCTTCTCTGCCAGGGTCGCAAACATTTTCTGCGCAAGGCCGGCATGCGAGCGCATACCCACGCCAATCACCGAAAGCTTCGCCACGCTGTCATCCACGAGCAGCGCACGGTATTCCAGATTTTTCTTCAGCTCCTTTAGCACCTTCTCCGCTTTTTTCACATCGGCTTTCGGCACGGTAAAGGTCATGTCGGTGCGCTCGCCATCTTCCGACACGTTCTGCACGATCATATCAACATTAATCTCCGCTTCGGCCAGCGGGCCAAACACTTGCGCGGCCACACCCGGCGTATTTTCCACCTCCACCAGGGTCATCCGCGCCTCATCACGGCTATAGGTCACACCGGTAATCAATCGTCGTTCCATCACTTCCTCCTCATCTACCAAGAGCGTTCCTGTTGCATCCGAAAAGCTGGAGCGCACCTGGGTACGCACGTTATGCTTCATCGCCATTTCCACCGCGCGCGTCTGCAACACTTTAGCACCGAGCGACGCCATTTCCAGCATTTCTTCATATCCAATTTTGTTCAGCTTGCGCGCTTTCGGCACCAAGCGCGGGTCAGAGGTAAATACCCCTTCCACATCGGTGTATATATCGCAGCGTTCCGCATGTAACGCCGCGGCCAGCGCCACCGCGGAGGTATCCGACCCGCCACGCCCCAGCGTGGAAATACGATTCCCATCCGTAATCCCCTGAAACCCGGGCACCACCACCACATTGCCGTCATGCAAATACTCGCCAATCAGCTTCGCATCAATATCCTCAATACGCGCGCGCCGATGCGCCGCACTGGTTTTGATCGGCACCTGCCAGCCCAAGAGCGAGCGCGCCTTAATACCTTTTTCCTGCAGGGTCAGCGCCAGCAATCCCGCGGTCACCTGCTCGCCGGAGGAAACAACGGTATCATATTCCGCCGCCGCGTCTGGCGTGGTAACGTCATTCACCGCATGCACCCAGCTAATCAGCTGATCGGTCGTCCCCGCCATTGCCGAGACCACCACCGCCACCTGATTGCCAGCCTGCACCTCCTCTGCGACACGCTCCGCCACATGGCGAATACGCTTAATATCCGCCACTGACGTCCCGCCAAATTTTTGTACAATAATCGCCATCTTTTGACTCCAAGGGGGCTGTTTATAAAGGAGAATTGCCCAAGACACAACAAAATCCCACCCCTCTTCTCCCCATACATTACATGGATGTAGTGCATTATCCTTTTAGGAGAACACCCCACTCTGCCTACCCGTGGCGGGATTTTTGCTCCGCAAAAAGCATGACACGGGTAGGCAGACCAAGAAAATTGCCCAAAACTAAATGAAATTATGTTACTAATTTAACCTTGATTTTTTGTTATTATGTGCTATACTAGGCGCAATTATCGTATGTAGGCCATTTTTTTATGGGTTGTTTCTCTTCACCGAGGAACAACGTGCCAACGGCTTACATTTTGTTTTTCTTGAGTTTTTTCTCCCTAGAAAGGGGGCCAGCGATGGCTACAAAGAAAACGGGCTCTGACACAAAGAAACCAGAGCAGAGAACGAAAGCGAAAAAAAAGAGTACGACAGGTGGCGGCCGAAGGCCATCCATCAAATCGTTACAGTCTCAGGTTAACGACCTGCAGACTGCACGGGAAGAAGGTGACGCGCGCGAGAAGAAGCTGCTGCAAACAAAGCGGGATCTCGAAGGAGAGCTCAACGCGGCAAGAACCGCGAAACAGCAGGCTGAAACCCAACACACTGAGAGGGTGCAAGAGCTCAACACAGCTCACGCACGCGTGCGTGAGCTGGAAGCAGATCTGAGAACGGCTCAAAGAGAGCGCGACGATCAGGCGAAATGCATTAGGCGGTTGAGGGAGCAGGTAAGCCTGCTGCAAGAAACGCTTAGAGGCGCCAAAACGCTTATTGCTGGAGAGCACCTGTTAAACACCTCTAGCAACTAAACGATGCCGCACCACCTTCTCCAAACGTACAAAAAACCGGGCCTTGGCACCCCGGTTTTTTTCTTTTTCTACCCCTGTTTCGCGCGCATCCTCCCCTCATGACGCACTCCTCACAGCGCATGCACCTAAAAACTATTCCCCACTCCCTAAAAGTTGTACACAGGAGCCCTGCCAAATACACCTCCTGCGCGAATGCACCCATGCCCAACACAACCTTTACCCATCATGCACATTTTCACCCTTATATATCAACTACTTACCAGATCTGCTTATTTTTTGAGCAAACAGAAAAAAGCCTAACAAAAACAAATGGCGGGTGTTTTCGCAGCTGTGTTATCCACCTAGTTATCCACACGTATCGTGGATGAATGCAATCTACGCTTGGAGTAGTGCGTAAAAACACCTATTTTACAAATCGCTTATAATCCGCGCCCCCGTGACAGGGGTGATGAAAAAGACACAAGACAGTAAATTGCACAGGTGATGACAACAAAAACACCCGATCACGGCCCTGAATTCCTCCGCGCGCAGCTGAAAACCTTGCCCAGCGCGCCGGGCGTATACCGTATGCTGAATGCCAAGGGCGAGGTGCTCTATGTCGGCAAGGCCAAACATCTCAAAAAACGCGTCAGCGCCTATACACAGCTCAGTAAGCTCCCTGCTCGGCTACAGCGCATGGTTTCCGCCACCCACGCGCTGGAAATCACTACCACCGCCACGGAGGCCGAAGCCCTGTTGCTCGAGGCCAATCTCATCAAGCACCACGCCCCGCGCTATAACATATTGTTAAAAGATGATAAATCTTTCCCCTATATCGCCATTGATGACACCCACGCCTTCCCGCGCATCAGTAAATATCGCGGTGCGCAGCACAAAGGCCATAGCTATTTCGGCCCTTTCGCCTCGGCCGGCGATGTTAATCGCGCGCTCGCCGCCATCCAGAAAGCGTTCTTAATCCGCCCCTGCAGCGATAACGTCTTCGCAAACCGCACCCGCCCCTGCATGGAATACCAGATCAAGCGCTGCTCCGCCCCTTGCGTCGGCCGCATCAGCGAGAGCGATTACGCCGCCTTGCTCGCCGATGCCAAAGCCTTCCTTTCCGGTAAAAGCCAGCGCATTCAAGATACGCTCGCCGCACAGATGGAGGAAGCCTCCGCCGCGCTAGATTACGAGCGTGCCGCCAGCCTGCGCGATCGCCTGCGAGCACTCGCACATATCCAAGCCCGCCAGCACATCAACGCGCCACAGCTCAAAGACGCCGACATCATCGGCCTATTCAGCAAGGGTGATCAGGTCTGTATCCAGGTCTTTTTCGTCCGCGCCGGCCATACGCTCGGCAACCGCGCCTTCTTCCCGGTCCACACCGAGGAGCACACGCCGGAGGTCATCATGGAGGCCTTTCTCGGCCGGTTTTACCACACCCACACCCCACCACAGCAGCTCCTGCTCAGCCATCCCATTTATGGTCAGAACATCATGGAAGAAGCGCTCAGCAGTGTGGCGAAAAAACCCGTCACCATCCACCTACCGCAGCGCGGCGAAAAACGCCGCCTCATCGAGATGGTCTGTCGCAATGCCGAAGAGGCCCTCCAGCGCAAGCAGCAAGAAATCGCGAGCGAACACAGCCTGCTGAAAGGCGTAGAAGAAGCCTTCGGCCTCGATAGTACACCTGAGCGCATCGAAGTCTATGATAACAGCCACATCATGGGCAGCCACCCGGTCGGCGCAATGGTCGTCGCCGGCACAGAAGGCTTCCTCAAAAACGCCTATCGCCGCTTCACCGTCGATGCTGGCTCGCGCACCGGCGGCGATGACTACGCCATGCTGCGTGAGGTGTTCACCCGCCGCTTCGGCCGGCTCCAGCGCGAAGATCCTGATAGAGAGCGTGGATGGCCCGATCTCGTCCTCATCGATGGCGGCCCGGGCCATATGCGCGCCGCGCAAGACGTCTTCGCCGATCTTGGCATCAGCGATCTGCCCTTTGTCTGCATCGCCAAGGGCCCGGATCGCAACGCGGGCCGCGAAAAATTTTATATGCCTGACCGCCCCGCATTTTCTCTTGCCAAGAATGATCCGGTGTTATATTACCTCCAGCGGTTGCGGGATGAAGCGCATCGCTTTGCGATCTTTTCACACAGAAGCAAGCGTTCGCGCGCCATTCAGCGTTCTGAACTTGATAGTATTCCAGGCATTGGCCCCACGCGAAAAAAGGCACTACTCAACTATTACGGGAGTGTAGCTGCCATAAAGCAAGCAGGCCTTGAAGATTTAGAAAAAGTCCCTGGGATCAGCAAGCAGATCGCCCGCACTATTTTTTCACATTTACATGTGGAAAGTTAAGATTGTTTTGGTTATGCTGTGCGCCCAGCCCACCCACTATATATAGTGGCACTTGGCACACAAAACAAAAGATATGGTATAAATTCAACGAGTTACGTTTACAATTAGAGGCATGAATAAAACATACACACAAACTCTCCCCCTGCCTGCGGGGGGAGCAAGAAATGCGAGCATTGTGACGCTCTTTAGAGCGGAACAGTGCCGGATTTCTGAGGGGGGTGTTTTTTCTGCTATCAGAATGACACCCCCTCCAGATTTCCTAAGTTCGCCTTTAGCTCACCAAGGAAATCTTACCTCCCCCGCAAGCAGGGGAGGAGCACCTTGTTCCTTAATGTTAAAGGTAAACACACCTGCATGACAGATTCGTCAAACATAAACCCCGCACTCACCAGCATCACCGCCGTGAACGACGATAACGATAGCCCCTCCTCTACTTCTGCCCCGGCAAAAAAAGGCAAAAACGGCAAGCTCGATGTCTCCGACCTCATGGCAATGCTCGATAAAAAGAAAGAAAAAGAAGGCAGCAGCCGCGTCATCCGCTTTGGCGGCGCTACCCTGCGCTCGCCCGAAGAAGACGTCTCCGGCACGCCGCATATCATCAGCTTCTGGAATGAATGCACCATCATTACCAAGCGCCGCTTATGGCTCGGTACATGCGCCCTGCTCCTGCTGATCGCGCTCAATAACCTGTTTTATTTCACGCCAGAGGGCCGCGCATGGTTAGACACCACGCCAACCCTCTCTTTCTCTGCGCCCATCGCCGAGCAACCCACCGCTCCAGCGCCCGAGAATTCCGAGCGCCGTGAATTGCTGAACATTCTGGAGCAACGGTAGGCCCCATGCGTTTTTTCACCCTGCTTTTTGCCGCCTGCGCCCTGCTCTTTGCCTCCCCGGTTAAAGCCGAACAAACCCCGCTTGGTATGGTCACAGGCATCCCCACCGGCACCTATTACACCTTCGGTGAAGAAATGCAGCAACTCGCCGCTAAGCAAGGCCTCGCCATCGATGTGAAGGCCTCCAACGGCTCGGTTGAAAACATCCAGCGCATCAGCAGCAATGAAAATGCCGCTTTCGGCATCGTCCAGTCCGACGTGCTCGGCTTCCTGCGCCGCTCCGAAAAGCCAGAGCTGCGCAATGTCGCAGAAAACCTGCGCATGATCTTCCCGTTTTACCGTGAAGAAGTCCACGTACTCGCCCATAAAACCATCCCGGATTTCACCGCTCTAAGCGGTAAGCGCATCGCAATCGGCAATGAAGGCAGCGGCAGTTGGCTCACCGCGATGAATCTGTTTGCCCTCACCGGTGTGGAACCGGCGAAAATCCTGCGCATGCGCCCGGCAGAAGCCGTGGTCGCCGTGCTCGATGGAGAAGCGGATGCGATGCTGTTTGTTGGCGGTAAGCCCATCAAATTATTCAAGAATATTGATGAGTTGAAAATGGCCCATCGCAATAACGCCTACGCATCTCAGGTGCAAAACCTCCATTTCTTAGCGCTCACCGACCCGCGCTTATTGGAAGAATACGAACCTTCCCGCATCACCCAGTCAGATTACGGCTTCGTAGAAGACACCATCCCCACCATCGCAGTACGCGCCATGCTCGTCTCATATGATTTCTCCGGCATTGAAAATGCCTATAGCAAACAGCGCTGTGATGGCCTAAAACAGCTCGGCACCATCATGCGCCGCCATATCAACGCCCTCAAACAACAGGGCCACCCGAAATGGCAGGAAGTCCACCTTGAAACTACGGTAAACCAATGGCAGCGCGATATCTGCTCTTCAGCCACCACCGCCAGTGCCAAGCTGGAAGATGAACTCTTAAAAGCCGTCCACACTTCCCGCGAGTAAGCACAACCATAAGATGCGTTTTTTTTAATTACTCGCCTTGTGATTTTTATTTCGTTGACATTTTAATTTAATTTCTTATAGTTAACTTCATGGCTAAATACAGTTCACAAGAATTAGATTCTGTATACCACGCCCTGGCCAACAGCACGCGGCGTAAGATCCTTACACGTCTGGTTAAACAGAGTGCCGCTATCAGCGAATTGGCCGAGCCTTTTGATATGTCACTAGCCGCGGTTTCCAAGCACATCAAAGTGCTGGAAAAAGCCGGCCTTATTACCAAACGTCAGCAAGGCACTACCCATATCTGCGATGCATCGCTTGAGCCGATTCGCAGTGCGGCTGCCTTGGTTCATTTTTTCGAACAATTCCTAGATGCTACACCGGCAGCGCCAAGCGCTTCTGCTTCTGAAGACAGCGCTGAGGAAGAGTATAGCAGCGAGTTTGGTGGAGGTGAGGGGTCCCCTTCCACCGATTCTACTACGGCAAACGCCGCCTAATTTTTCTTAACACCGCGCCACGCGCGCGCTATAAAGCCACACGGCTGCAAAATTGATACTTTCCATCTGCACGTGAATGCGCTATCGTCAATGCACGCAAACGTGCCAAACTATACGACTACGCCATGCCAGAGCTTCCAAAAATCAATAGCCATCAATTGCTTGCCCGGCTCAAACATATTGAGCCCAGCGGCCGCATTGATTTAAGCGGGATTGATCTAAGCCAGGTCAATATGCAAGAAAACCCGATCCGCGAGGCCTTCCGCCGCCTCGCCGCACGCGCGGATAACCGCAGTGGCGCTGTCTCTCCTTATATCGACCTTTCCGGCAGCAACATCACCCGGCTTGATTTCCGTGGTTACGACATGTCAAACTTCATCATGAGCCGCACCAACGCCTCCCACACCGTGTTTGTCAAAACCGTGATGTCTGATACAAAATTCGATGATGCAATCTGCGACTTTGCCGATTTCCGCCAGGCGGATCTGTATCACACCAAGCTCTATAACACCAGCATCGTCGGCGCCAATTTCGGCGGTACGCGCATGGCCTATACCCACGGGCTCGGCACGCCTGAAGACGCCATAGAGCGCTTAAGCGTGGTCGCTACTATTCGCGATGCTGAATTACCGCCACAGCTGGAACCCATGCGTGATGATATCCAAGCCGCCATCCGCAAAAATCGCGGCGATGCCGGCAGCACCGCCACAGCCGATAGCAAACCCGCTACCTCATAACCTATTACAAACCAACCGTAAGAAGGAGACCACTATGTCTAACCCTGCTCCCATCGCTTCAGATCACTCTCCCGAAGAGGCACTCAGCGCGCTTGGCATCACCCTGCCAGAAGGCGGAAAAACCGTGCCCGGCGCGGCTTACGTGCCCTATACCGTAAGCGGTAATCAGGTGCTCGTCTCCGGCCAGCTCCCATTCGTCGATGGCGCCATCAGCATCACCGGCCAACTCGGCGATACCGTCAGCAT
>JANQQO010000198.1 GCA_028289305.1 Rickettsiales bacterium
CCGCTACGCCGATCCCGGCTGTGAGGGCGCGAAGAATGAAACTTTCTGTTAATAGATCAGGCATGAGTAACTCAATCATGTGTGTGTGAATGCTCGTGATGATAAACAGCCATCATCTTGGCCATGTCATCGCCGAACAGGGAAATGAATTCAGGGTCTTTGGTAACGATATGCGGTTCGCCAGAGCAGCAGATATGCTGGAACAGGCACACTACCTGCTTGGTGGAACTCATCACTAGATGCAGATCATGCGATACCATCACGATGCTGATAGAGCGCTCGTTATAAATACGCTCCAGCAATTTATAAAATGCAAGTTGGCCCGTGATATCCAGATTTTGCGCTGGCTCATCGAGCACGAGTAGTTCTGGATTGTCAAGCAGTGCACGCGCCAATAGCACACGCTGTAGCTCGCCGCCAGAAAGGGCGTATAGCGGACGGTGGAGGATATCGGCAATGGCTGTTTCTTCTGCCACAGTAGCGATAGTGGCGTGAGTTGCCCGCTGTCTTAAAGTTAAAAAACGCTGTGTGGTGATGGGAATGGTGTGATCTGCCGTAAAACGCTGCGGTACGTATCCAATCTTTAAGTTTTCTTTACGTGTGACCGTGCCTTCATCAGGGGCATAAAACCCCATCAGGCATTTGAGCAGCATTGATTTACCCGCACCGTTGGGGCCAATGATTGTGATAAAATCATGTTCGCCCACGGTGAGCGATACGTCTTTTAAGATCGTGGCGCGCTCGCGGAATACGGTGATGTTGCCAGCAGTGATGAGCGACATGATCGCCTCCTAACACGATATTGCACGGGATATATAGACGATCAGGGGATATTTGCAAACAACAACCCAGGCCCTGCTAGGCAGGACCTGGGTAGGCGTTGTTAGAACTGCACAGCGACGCCAGCTAGGAAGAGCGTAGCGTCATTGTCTTCTACGTCTGCGTCGTGGTGATCCAGCTCAACAAAATTTGCTTCCACATAGGGTGTGAGACCAGGCGCTAGGTAATATTCTGCACCGAGCGATACGAGCTGCGTGGTGTTTTCTTTAAACTCACCATCAAGATAGGTGACGCTGAAACCCGCGCTATTGGTATCATATGCTGCACCGGCTGCCCAGTAATGCGCATCATCATAAGTATCTGACACTGCATAACCGCTGTCGCCGAGATCGCCATAGCTACCACTTACGGTAACGCCGTGATACCCTAACTCGACTGCCACTTCGTAGGCGGAGAGATCTTCTTGTGCGGCGTCTTCTGCTTCACCGAATTCACCAATGATACTAACACCAACATCTACATCATTAACCTGACCCTGATATTGTGCACCCAGATTAATGACATTTTCATAATCATCCTCGTCACCATCTGAGGTGAAGCCTGCGGCGGTGCCGCCATTGCCCGTGTCAGGAATGAAGCTGGCACCGAATTGAAAGCCCTCAAAACGTGGGCTGTAATAGGTGATCTTGGTGGCATCTTCACGAATTTCATGCACAGAAGCAACGGGCAGGGAGGGTTGGGTAATAAAGTCACGCGCGTGGTGATGGCCCTCTTCTTCTCCGCCGCCTTCTTCCTCTTCTTCAGGGAATAAGACAAGCTCTTCGGTATCTCCGTGGATGCCACCTGTGGCTTTTGCTAGTTTGGATGGGTTCACAGAGAGATGGTGCCCTGCATCGCTATTATTCCCGAGTTCCAACTTACCTGCGGAAGATTTCAAATAAATATAGGTTTTATCCGCATTTTCTCCTTCTTCCTTAAAGGCTTCGGTGACATCGGCTTCCAGCTCAACCACGGCGCCATAGATCAGGCCGTTATCTGCGCGCCCCTGGTAACGCAGATGTATTTCCGTGTCATTCATCAAAGTGAAATCCCGTGGATCACCTTCGTTGAGATCCTGGTCAATAATATTGGCTTGTGAGCGGATAAAGCCTCCGACGCTTACACCATCTTTTACCTCACCCGCCAGTCGGTCACGCAAACCATGCGAGTGGTGGCCATGTGCCTTGTGATCATGTGCGTGGTCGTGATCATGCTCTTGTGCATGGGCTGCCGGTGTTATGATAAGCGCTGTAGTAGCAAGTAATGTAAAAATAGACTTATGTGCCATATTGTCCTCCTAAGGTAGTGTTTCGTTAGTTGTTTTTAGTGCATTCCTGGCACTCACCACTGATTTCCAGCGTGGTATGTGCCGGGTGAAAATGATTTTTCTTTGCTGTAGCCGCAATAGTGCGCGCTAATTTCGCATCACAGCATTCTTCGATATCACCACAGCTAGAGCACACCAGAAAGTAGCATTCGTGATGTGCTTCTGGGTGACTACAGCCGACATAGGCATTGAGGCTATTCAGCTTATGTATCAACCTATTTTCCAGCAAAAAATCCAAGGCGCGATAAACAGTTGGCGGTTTGGCAGAGGCCACATCGCCAATATTATCTAGAATATCATACGCTTTCACCGGACGGTGGCTTTGCCAAATCAGCTCCAGCACTTTACGGCGCAGCGTAGTAAAGCGTTGCCCGCTTTTGCTGCACAGCGCTTCCGCTGTCGCCATTGCGTCATCGATGCAGTGTTGATGTGTATCGCAAGTGTGCATAATGATTCGATTTGTCGTCTAAAATCACGTTGACAAACGGATGTTACAATATAACATAACGCCCCTAATGCAAGGGGAAAAATGGAATAAAAAGTAGAGGAAAGAAGAATGCGCATTCTATCCATAATTGTTTTATCGCTGTGTCTGTCATTCTCACAGGCGTACGCGGCAGAAAAGGCCGATGTTGTGGTTTCCATCAAGCCACTCCACGCACTGGTGCAGGGTGTGATGGGGGATACAGGTACTGCAGCACTTGTGGTGACCGGTGCTGCCTCACCACATGGTTTTGCCTTAAAGCCCTCGCAGCTGCAGCTGCTACACCATGCAAAAATCGTGTTTTACATCGATGATTCATTCGAACATTTTTTGACAAAAGCCTTTGCGACCATCCCGGAAGGGGTGGAGCGTCATGCGGTAGCGAAACACGCTGATCTCAAATTGTTAGGGCGCCGTGCTGGTGGCGTGTGGGAGGAACATGTGCATCATGAAGAGGGTCACCATGACCACCACGATCACCACGGCCATCATGATCATCACGGCCACCACGGCCACCACGGCCATGCCGAGGCGGATTATGATATGCATATATGGTTAGATCCTGAAAATGCGCAGAAGGTAACAACGTCGGTGGCTGCGGCATTGAGCGCGGCCTATCCTGAGAATCGTGCGGATTATGAAGCAAATGCGGCAGCGCTCATCACGCGGCTGAAAGCGCTCGATGAAGAATTGCGCACCGCGCTGGCGGGTGTACAGCAGAAGCCGTTTATCGTGCTGCATGATGCGTATCAGTATTTTGAGCAGCGTTATGGCCTGACCGGAGTGGGTGCTATCACACTGGAGCCAGAGCTGCCACCTTCGGTCCAGCGTGTGCAGGAGATACGCAAGAAAGTTGCGGACGCGCAGGCGGTGTGTGTATTCCGCGAGCCGCAATTCTCGGATAAAATCGTGAAGGCGGTGTTGGAAGGAAGTGAGGCGCAGAGCGCAACGCTAGATCCCCTCGGTGCGGCGCTGACGCCTGGGTCGGAGCTCTATTTCACCTTGCTGCGTGATCTTGCCGCGGCAATGAACACTTGCCTGACGCCGCAATAAATTTTTTTCTCGTTTTTCGCATTTAGGGCCTCCCGGATGGGTGTGGGGTGGCGCATAATGCGAATATGAGTGATAATATTTTACCCTATCTTGATGAACGCATCATCGCGGAGAAAGCCTGTGGTCTTGGATTGCAGGTGCAGATGCTGTGCGAGAAATATGCCGAGC
>JANQQO010000205.1 GCA_028289305.1 Rickettsiales bacterium
CCGCTACAACGGGCTCCGGTTCAGGTTGCGGCGGCAGTGGCGGGCGCTCCCGCTCCACACTGCGCACATCCAGCTCAAACGGCACCGGCTTTTGCTGCATCGGCTGTGGCTCAGCAAACGGACGATTCACTTCCAGCGCCCCATCTTGCGCCACCGGCACATTCGGGTCTGCCTTACCATGCCGCACTGAACGCACCAGCGATTTATTCTGTATCAGCTCGCTGAAGAATCGACCTTCGCGATGCGCACCCCCGCTAAGTAGCGCTTGCGCCGCCGCAAAATGCCGCCCCGTAGCAGCAAATTGCAACGGTGAATGCCCATAATGACTCTTGATATTCGGGTCCGCCCCCATATGCAGCAGTAACTTCACGATATCTTCCCGCCCCGTCTGTGCGGCGATATGCAGCGCGGTTAGGCCCAGATCATTCTGCGCATCAGGAAACGCCCCGCGCGCTAAAAGCAGCCGGGTGGTGTCAATCTTGCCATGCAACGCCGATTGGATCAGCGGCGTATTGCCATAAATATTGCGCGGGTCAGGCTCCCGCCCCACATTGAGCAGCGCGCGTATGCCGTTCACATCACCCCTGCCCGCCGCCTTAAACATCAGCCGGTCCAAATCCTCCGTATCCACCGCTTTCGGCAAATGCGTGTTCTCTTGGCGATATTCTTTCTTATAAATCACATCGGGCAAGATCTGTGTCTTGAAGCGATTCTCTTCCCCGCGCGGCGCGCGCTCTGGGGCAACCACCGGCGCAGTATCCGCAGGCCTGGGGGCGAGCGGCGGCGCTTCTTCCTCCGCATAGGTACGCAATAATTCTGACAGCGCCTCTTCCGATAGCGGCGCTTCAGTGCCCGCACCGGTCGGCGGAACAATCGTAAAGCTGGCGGGTGGCGCTTCGCCATTTAACCCTGCAGGCAGCGGTATTTCATCTGGTGCCGCTATTTCTTCACCCGGCACAGGCGCAACCGGTGCCGGCTCCGCCGGCGCGGCTTCATCAGGCAGGTTATCAACGAAAGCATCAATCTCTGCATCGCTCGGCGCATTCTCACCAAAATCAGGAAACGCCTCTTCGATCGGCGGTAAATCCGGCAAGTCCTGCGCCTGCACGGGGGCGTGAAGAAGGAGCGCTATGCTTAGAAAAAACGGGAGAAAATACGCGATACTGCGAAAGGATACCATCTGGTTTTTCACCACCCCTAGGGTTCACGAGCAGCCAAACCACAGCATATTGTGGTTGCCTTCTGTCAGGTATACACTATTCAAATGCGGAAGTGTAGTATTAATGCGTAGTTTTTACGCAGGTTTCTTGATCACAAGACGCGCCCTACCCATACTGTACCGCAGCAACGCCATCGAGCGCTTCCACTGCGGCGGGTAACTGCACCGAAAAGGCGCGGCTTTCCGGCAACCGCACCACCACCGCATCGCCCTTTTCTGTTGGGGTCACCAGCTCCACCACCGCCTTCCCAGCCTGTCCCTCGGCCAGCGTGGCTTTCAGCGCCGGCAAATTTTGCGTATGCGCCAAGGTGATGCGCAGCA
>JANQQO010000208.1 GCA_028289305.1 Rickettsiales bacterium
CAGCTGCTCCGAATACGCCAAGCAGGCCATCACCACCCATGGACCCGTGCGCGGCCTATGGCTTGCTGCCAAGCGCCTACTCCGCTGCCACCCATGGGGCGGTTCTGGCTCAGACCCTGTGCCTGAAAGGAAGCGCTCGTGCTAGGTAATAAATCTTCTGATAGCAAAAACATGATCCTCGCCGTGGTGCTTTCCATGCTCACCCTCATGGCATGGCATTATTTCGTGGAGCTCCCCATGCACGAAGAGCGCGAAAAACAGCGCGCTGCAGAAGCCGCTAAGCAGGCGGAAACCACTATTCCAGAAACACCCTCCCCTGCTGCTATTGATGCGCCGTCACAAAAGCTGAACCGCGCAGAAGCGCTCACACAAGCCCCGCGCATCACCATTGAATCAGAGCTCCTGCAAGGCTCACTCTCGCTAAAAGGCGCACGTATCGACGATCTCGTGCTGAAAGGCTATCGTCAGACCAGCAAAGAGGATAGCCCTCCCGTCACCCTGCTTTCCCCTTCCAATACCGCCTCGGTCTATTTTGCGGAAACCGGCTGGGCGGGCGCCAGTAAAAACGTTACCACGCCCAACGCTAACACCGTATGGCGTGCTGATAGCACCACGCTCACTCCTGGCACTCCCCTAACTCTCAGCTGGACTAGCCCAGAAAACGTGCATTTCACCATCACCATCCTGCTCGATGACGCATATATGTTCCACATCAAGCATAGCGTCTCCAATAAAAGCACTGGTGCTGTGGGCCTGGCTCCATACGGCCTTGTAAACCGCACCTGGCAGCAAGACGGGCAAGACTTCTTCATCCTGCATGAAGGGCCCATCGCCGTCTTAGATGAAATACTGCACGAAATCGATTACAGCGACCTGGTAGACGATGGCGAAAAGAAATTCAGCAACACCCAAGGCTGGCTAGGGTTTTCGGATAAATACTGGCTCACCGCCCTAGTGCCACAGCAAAACACACCGGTCGATGTGCGCTTCAGCCAGGCAGAAAAAGCCGGAACAATCCGCTACCAGCTTGATTTCATCGGCGAACAACAGCTCGTCTCACCAGGTGAAATCCGCACCTTCTCCACCTATCTCTTTGCCGGCGCTAAAAAAGTCGACCTCCTTGATGGATACAGCGAAGAGCTCAACATCCCCCTCTTCGATCGTGCGGTCGATTTCGGCTGGCTCTATTTCCTCACCAAGCCATTCTTCATCGCCCTTACCTTCTTCTATGGCCTCGTTGGTAATTTCGGCATCGCCATCTTGCTCCTCACCGTGGTGATCAAAGCCTTCATGTTCCCGCTCGCCAATAAATCCTACAAATCCATGAACCAGCTTAAGGCGCTCCAGCCAGAGCTGATGAAACTCCGCGAGCGCTATAAAGACGATAAAATGAAAATGAATCAAGAAATGATGGCCTTCTATAAGCGCGAGAAAGTCAATCCCGCTGCCGGCTGTTTCCCTATCCTGATCCAAATCCCCGTCTTCTTTGCCCTGTATAAAGTGCTTTTCATCACTATCGAAATGCGCCACGCTCCCTTCTTCGGCTGGATTCAAGACCTCTCCGCCCCCGATCCCACCAGCATCTTCAACCTCTTTGGCTTACTGCCCTATGTGCTGCCACAATTCCTGGAAGTCGGCGTCTGGCCGATATTGCTTGGCATCACCATGTGGATTCAGCAAAAGCTCAACCCCACCCCGCCTGATCCGGTACAAGCCAGCGTTCTTAAAGTGCTGCCTTTCATCTTCGTCTTTGTTTTCTCGTCTTTCCCGGCAGGCCTCGTGATATACTGGACCTGGAATAACATCCTCTCCATCATCCAACAGCGCCTGATCGCCGGCGGCATTAAAAAACAGAAAACCTAATCGCCGTTTCTATAGTTGCTTCAATTAAGCATTTATGCGTCAGCGAAAATACCTACTTGCGAGAACCGGAACGGATCGTAGAATAACTACTTGAGTACCGGAAGCGCAGC
>JANQQO010000229.1 GCA_028289305.1 Rickettsiales bacterium
CCAGCCGCGAACCAACCCTACGCGTCACCGCACCCGACACCCTCACTCCCATCTATGAAATCATCGACCAAACCAGCCTTGATCTGCAATACACCACCGGCTCCTGGCTGTGGAAGCTGGAGGCCATCGGCCGCGCCGGCCACGGCGAATATTTCGGCGCTGCCGTTGGCGGGTTTGAATATACCTTCTACGGCGTCTCTGAAACCAATACCGATATTGGCGTATTGCGGGAATATCTCCGCGATGGCCGTGATAGCACCGCACCCGTCACCGCATTTGATAACGATGTCTTCACCGGCACCCGCATCACACTTAACGATGCCGACGATACCGAATTCCTCGGCGGCGTGATCCTTGATACGCACGATGCCAGCCAATCCTATTTCGTCGAAGCCTCCACCCGCCTCACCGACCACATTAAAATAGAGCTCGATGGTCGCATCTTCGCTGATATAGACCGCGACCAGCCCGCCTTCGCATTACGCAACGACGACTACCTCCAACTCCGCCTCTCATACTTTTTCTAAAAACCCTTAGAAGAAAACATGCACCGCCACAAAGGCGAAGAAAAAGCCCACAGCGTATACCGCCACAGACGCCCAGTATATCCACGCGCTTAAAACCCGCAGCCGCGCACAAGCCCGCGCCTGTGCCGGGTCGGCCGGGCACGGCGCATTCCTATAACGCCAGCGCATACCGCCCGCGGCCAGCAGCAATGCGCCCGCCACACCAAAGGTCCAGGCCTTATATTGAGAGAGGGCGACCAGCCACGGCGCAGCACTCACCACACCCGCCAACACCGCGCCAGCGCCCAGCGTCACCAATAGCGCCGGCAGCGCACAGCACAGCAATGTCCCCAGCGAGGTAAACAGGCTCAGCGCCGGCAGCACTGCCTGCCGCGCGCCATACGGCTTCACATCCTCATCCATGCTAGCATCCCTTGGTGATCGAGGTCACATCATAGCCCGAATCGGTAATCAACGATGTCAGCGTATCATTATCGATGCTTTCCCCAGGCTGCATCTGCACGATCACATCGCCCTGATTCAAATCCACCGCAACACCGGCCACGTCATCACGCCGGCCAAACACCTTCTCCAGCGCCCGCGCGCAAAAATCGCACACCAGCCCATTGACCTTCACATGCACCGTGTCTTCACATTGCTCTGCCGCCTGCACCGGTGATGCCATTACAGTCAACATAACAATGCAACTAACAAATAACGTTTTCATAATAATCCTCCTTAAAATCGAACAATCCAATTGACTAATACATCGCCACCATCACTCACCCCCGCTTCCACCAGGTACACATCCTTGAATAACCGCACTAGCGGCGTGAACGTCACCTCATCTTTCTTGCTCGGGTTATGATCGACCTGCAGCATCAGCCAGGTATGGAGATCGCCATAATCGCCTACATACGGCGCCACACCAATGCGCGCCTTCTGCATGAAGAATTTGTCGATATCGCCGGCGTAATACGCCCGGTTCTCATAACTGGTGAAATAACGCCGATCTTCCCAATCCATGGCAATGCCAGCAAAGGCAGCAGGCTCAGTCTCGCCGTCAAACGCCCCAAAATCGCTATACGCCACTCCGGCGCCTGATTTGAGGTATATATTGGCTTGCGACGTTGGCGCATTCCACCGCTTCACCAGATAATTCAGCTGGCCACCGTGAAATTGCCACTCCTCCTCCCGCCAATATTCGCCCTTATACCCAATGGAATACCGCGCTGTTGGCGAATAATGCACATGCACGCTATGTTTATCCATATCGTTCATCTGCATCACCGTCCACCCGCTCGGATACGACACTGGCCGCGCCAGCGCAGCGCCAGATGTGCTAAGCAACGCTATACAGAGTATAGGTAAAATATACTTCATGATATGCTCCTAACCGTAAAACACATAGTGGGTAGCGCCGCTAAAACGGCGCCACAAAGGCACAATCACTGTGCCTAATGATGTTAGGAACTAGATTTTGGAGGCTGGAACGCCGCTTCTGGTTGATACGCGTAAATATGCTGTACAACACCCGGCATAATACGCTCTTTTTGCGCCTCGCCCACCGTATGCTGGAACACTAATGCAGACATTTTTGTACAGTGCTGACAGTCGCAGCCATCACACCCCACCCCCGGATCAGCATTCTTATCCGCATGTTCATGGCAAGGCATCGCCTGCTCATTATCCATCTGCTCTTGCTCTGCTGGAGCTGCATCCACACAGCACAACATCGCTGCATTCGCCACACCCCCCACAAAAAGGCTCATGCAGATACATAAGGCCATAACTGTCTTCACTATACGCATAGGTCTATTATACACCCATCCCTATAAAAATGCAAAAATCCCCACAAAAAACCGCCCCCACACGCAGTAATGAATGATGAGTGAGTCTCCATTCTTCATCCATATCCTACTATTCTAATACAAACAAAAAATACGTTTTACTTTGTTTGTCTGCCTTAACTTATCTGCATAATACGAATAGTTAGATGTCCGAAGGGGCCATTTGGCATTTCCAGCAGCATAATGATATGACACGCGATTATCTCGTAATAAACCATACAAACTATCCGTTGTTGAGGTATAGAATCTTGCCCTCCTTGGGCTATGCCCTGTATTAACGCCCACCACAAAACCATCTTGATTCACTGTAGGACCACCACTAATACCATTATATTGAAATCCCACTATATTATCTTCCATTATCGACCATGCAGACAGAACATTACTCACGCCGCCGCCGCTAAATGACATACGTGCGCGATGTTGTTTAATATATTGTAAGGCAATCTCACCCGGCAAACTCCCTGGATATCCAACAGCAAACCCCATATCCCCTAAAAATATGTTTTTTTCAGGTGCTGAAAATGCAAGAGGTGTTCCGTCTGCCTTCTTCTCTTGCATAACAATAAGTGCCGTATCATCCGTTTTTGAAACACCTAGAACAGAGGCACTAACCACCGGATATTCCCTTCTTTGACCATTTCGATAAGCAATAGATATTTTCTTGTCGGTTTTTTCTTGAGGTAGCGATAAGTAAAGATTCTTACACCCATCCACTACATGTCGTGCCGTTAGCCAGACCCCGTTAGCACCCACTGAAAAGGCCGTACCATAACCTACTGTGCCAGGTCTTATAGTGTTACCAGGAAAAACCGCCTCTCTTTCTTGCTCGCGTGTAATATGTTCATGTGTAACATGGGGTGTAATATGAGGGCGGCGCGTAACAACATCCTGAGCGTTATTTTTATTATTGTTAAATGGACCCCATATAACATCCGCAAACAACAAAAGGGTGTGCACTCCTAATACAGCAAGTATGAATATATTTGGTAAATGGCGCTTTCGTTTCATACTGCAATAGCAGCCGCACTAATAAAGCCTACAGAAAGCTTAATCGCTAACAGCAAAAGAATAGAGGCAATCTCTTTCTTCCTAATACGTTCCGAAAGATCACGAAAAAGCAAACGGTCGATAACAAAATAGGCAGAAATCTGAATGGTGAGAATAACGCCGCCCCACACAATAATATCTATAACGCCAACACTTCCTGCTAAACAAACTGCCAGAGGGACGGCCATCCCAAGCAACGCACCAGAAGCTGAAATAGCCGCTGCTATATTTCCCTTTTTTATTAGCGCCATTTCATCATGTGGCGTAATCAAAAAATATACATAGGCTGCGCATGCAAAAACGATAATCGTAACCAAGAAATGTAAGAAAAGTACTGGAAAACCAGTGTAAAGACCTTGCAAAATCGCTTCCCACATACTAGCACCTCCTACTAATAAGCAACCACCACACGCATCTTAACCCCTCATATATACTTTTACCAACAAAGAACTAAGATTCCCCCATAAAAAACCGCCCCCACACGCAGTCGCACGGAGGCGGTCTCTCATTCACGTAAGGCTTGGGTATACCCCAAGCATCATGCACTAGCGTCTGAGCAGCATGACAACCAGCAGTAAGAACAGCAGGATGTCTGTGATGGTCAGAGGTGCAGTGAATACCACTGGCAGGATCAAGCCTAACAGCGGCGAAATGAAAAGATGCATGATTGCGATCACAACCGTCAGAATAAATCCAACGATAAAGAAATCGCCCAGATCTTTCACGTTCCACTCTTTATAGTTAATCCCCATAATCCTATCCTCCTTTCTGTAAGACGATGTTCGTGTCACCACCAACATCCCCTTAGTTATTAAAGTAGGTTACAAGGTTGGTTTGAACACGTATATTATACTACACAATACCACCCATTTCTTGGAAAAAGCACTGTGATAGCTGATTTTAGACGTTTTTTGCATCTGCAAACTGGGAATAACACCCTGTATTTCTGCCCCTTTTCTGGCAAGTAGATTATTTTCTGGCTGCAGCGCAAAACCCCAGCCAAGCGACCCAATTTGAGACGTTTTCAACCCTATGTTGCATTGCAGCACAGCAAAATCACCCTTTTGATGATAATTAGGTGATTTTTGCCCTATTTTTTGCTATACTTTTAGCTAATGAATCATGCACCATTTTGGGGAACAATGGCGCATAAAGCCTTATCTGAAGGCGAAGACAGGGAAAAAGGGAGCTATAATGAGTAGCATCAATAGCTATGGCGAATATGACGTCTCTACGGAGTCGCATTTCAGCCGTGATGACGAAGGCCACACGGTATTTTATCCCTGGAAAGTCATGGGAAGCGGCCGCATCATCCCAGATGCCGCCACCCAAACCCGCATTCGCCATTTCATGAATTTTCACCACAAAATCTTCGTAGCCACATTGCTGGGTTTAAGCTTGCTCAGCCTTCCAGAATACTGGGGCATTATGCTCGCGGCGTTTTTGGGTCTCATGGCGTGGTATATGCTCGGCATCCACCATCTCTGCCGCAATTTACCCTCAGCACCGGCCAAATCCTTAACACTTGAAGGCTGCATCCACTCCGCAGAAACCGAATCCCTGCCCATGCTATGGCTATGGTGTATCGGCGCGGCATTCGCCGCTATCAGCGGTTTCTTCATCTATCAATGGATCGGAGATGTGCCCGTTGGCATCATTCTTGGCACCTTTTTCGGCACCCTCACCCTGGTCACACTTGGCATGATCGCCTTCCGCCTCAGCCACCGGTAATTCTTAAACTGAGAGCTATTTACAGCTCCTCCAAAGACTTTCCGGCGATAATATCCCGAATATCGGTCTTTAGGTGCAACAGCGCCGGCCCATCATGCGCGAGCGCCTCTTTCAGCGCGGGGGCAAATTCGTCTGTCTTCGCCACGGTAAAGCTGGAGCAATTGGGATAGGCCGCTGCCAACGCTGCAAAATCTGGGTTGGTGAGCTTGAGCCCTTCGGCATTATCACTCCCCTCTTTCACATTATGCATATAAATCGTGCCGTAATAATTATTGTTGGAGAGTATCACCTTAATCGCCACATTCTCATGCAGCGCCGTGCCGAGTGCGGCCGGGCCGGTCATCAAAAACCCACCATCCCCAACAAACACAATCACCTGCCGCTGTGGGAAAGCCAGCTTCGCACCCAGTGCTGCCGGCACGCCATACCCCATCGCACCATTTATCGGCGCTAGCTGCGTGCCTACTTGCGAGAAAGGATAGCCCGCTTGCGGCCACGTCGCAAAATTACCTGCATCGGTAATGATAATACTATCCTCCGCCACCTCTGCTACGAGTTCTTTCACCACTTCTGCCATATCCACAGCACCCTTGGCTGTACCTTCCGGCGCCTGCATAAACGCCATCTGCGCATCATGATGTCCTGCCACCCAGGCTGCTTGCGCTTCGGAAATCGTATATTCCTTTTCTACCAACGCCTCTAGCACTGGCGCAATATCCGCTACTACCGCAACCTCCGGCGCATAAAGCGAATGTGCCACTGTTTCCGCATCCGGATACACGCTGAGCAATGTCTTGCCCTCCAATAAATCCGGCTTAAACCCACGCGTTGTCTCTTGATTCATGCGGTGCCCCAGGCTGACGATGAGATCCGCCTCATCCCAAGCACGCACCACCTGCGACGCATGGGCAAGCCCCAAATTACCCACATAATTCGGGTGATCATGCGG
>JANQQO010000237.1 GCA_028289305.1 Rickettsiales bacterium
GCGAGAACCGGAACGGATCGTAGAATAACTACTTGAGTACCGGAAGCGCAGCAAGTATGTATTTGCAGCAAGCAGAAATGCTTAAGTGGAGTGACTATATGTCCGTAAATAGCGTCGATCGCCTCATCCAACTCTTTGCGCAACTCCCTGGTCTAGGTCCGCGTTCGGCCCGCCGCGCCGTATTACACCTCATCAAACAGCAGGAAAAGCTGATGCTTCCGCTCGCGGCTGCGCTCAAAGATGCCGCGGCCAGCATCACGGTGTGCGAACGCTGCGGCAATATCGACACCACCTCACCCTGCGGCATCTGCAGCAACCCTAAGCGTGATCCCGCCATTATCTGCGTTGTTGAAGAAGTCGCTGATCTCTGGGCGTTTGAGCGCAATAATATCTTTAATGGTACCTATCACGTGTTGGGTGGCACGCTCTCTGCGATTGATGGCATCGGCCCGGATGAGCTGCGTATCGGCGCACTCATCGCCCGTGCCAGCGCTCCGGAGGTGAAGGAGGTCATTATCGCCACTAATGCCACCGTGGATGGCCAAACCACCGCGCATTACATCACCGATCGCTTGCGCGATGCGCAGGTGACAATCACCCAGCTTGCCCAGGGCATCCCCATTGGTGCTGAGCTTGATTATATGGATGAAGGCACTCTAAGCGCCGCCCTCAAATCCCGCAAAGCGGTGTAGCGGTATAAAAGCTGGCCTGCCTATGTAGCGTTATTACTACTTGCCCCTAGATTGCTCCCGCGCTTCTTCCGCCACATGCCGCTGCATCCATACCACGCCACCGGCAATCAGGTGTGCCACTCCTTGCATTCCTTCCTCTGAATGTAAGGCAAGGTTTTTTTCAATCATTTTGCATAATTCTTCTCCACGTTCTTTCAGACGAGCGTGGTATGATTTTTTGTATGCCTCTAAAATAGTTTGCCTCACTTCGTAATAGCCTATATCCGAGCCAATGTGTTTAGTAGCACGATAAAGTTTTTCATCTCCTGGTAGCTTTATCCCCCTCTTTGCCTCCCTAAGATACTCAGCTATCCCCCTTGGCAAAGCGTCTTGGGTATAAATAGGGTTATTTTTTGTTCCTGTATTTTCTATTCCAAATACTCCAACAGATATACTGTACCAAAAGTTACTCATCAGAGCCCTTGCAGTGTCTTTATAGTTTTCCATGTCTTCTGGGCGCAAAGTAATGCAATCGATTTCTACTAAATTTCTTAATCCTTTCGCCACTCGAGCAACGCTATCTTTTTGCCCGGGATCTAAATATTTAAAAGAGGGTAATATCCCCCGATCACGATAAAAATGCTTCCGCCCCGGAAGAGTATGAAGCACCATTAATCCAAAGTCATAAATAGCCTCTCTTTTCTTAGGGGCTTCTTCACGTTGAGTTAATGCCGCCTTATCAAGCGCAACCAATTCTATATTAGGAATGTTAGGTTGTTCAGTAAGATTTGCTACTGTGCGTATATAAAAATCATATAAATCTTTGGCAATAGCAGAGGGGTTTTTGTTACGTAATGGGTCCATCAGTGTATGCACTTTGCGTAGCACTTCATCCATAGGGTGTAGGGAGAGCACTTGATCAAAGAGTTGTTCCTGCTCTAGTCTTTTTAATTCTTCTCCATTTAGTGTTTTAAGGGGAAAAAATATCGGCTCCATTGAAGAGTGCACTTCTGTTACAAATACAATAGGCATTCCTGTTTTTGCTATCTCTTCATCATCAGGGTATTTCCCATGACGCTTTTCACACGCCTTACGGCGGAGTGCATTAATCTCTGAGGCTATTTCTGGTGTAAGTAAATTACGCAACGCCTCTTTATCTTCTTCGTTTATACCCTCCATAGAGGCAATACGCTCTTCAGTTAGATCTAGCTGCATGTAGAAGCGCATTGCATACATATCTCGGAAAAATCTTGCTACCTCCTTGCCATATATAGGATTCTTTACATTCATAGAGGTAACATGTGCGCCAATTTCGTCGCCAATATGACACATAAGTGTGTTACTTCTTTTTTGAACATCGTTTATGTCGACATAATCTGTGGAGATGGTCTGAAAATCTAAATCTCCACTGGGGCGTGGCAGTATGGCGCTGCCCATTAGCACCAAACCCGCTACTCCACTTTCCTTATAAATCTCCGCTGATTTTCCAGACGTAAGCGCCTCTTCATAAATAGTGAACAGTCTGCTTAGCAATACTGCCCGCGCAGCCATAAGGGCCGGGTGCGAAACATCCGATAGAGTATTTAATGTTGCCTCATCCAGCATAGCCATACCGCATACATACTAACCTCCTCATTAGTATATAAAAAAGAGGTTAATAAAAGGTTAACATAACCCCAGAAATTATAAAAAATATATCGTATAAATATAATCGTACTTTCCCAAAAATACCTTGTCATTTACCGCAAGATATCTATACTCCGCCTTCTTTTTCTAACGCGCCCGTAGCTCAGCTGGATAGAGCGTCTGACTACGGATCAGAAGGTCGTGAGTTCGAATCTTGCCGGGCGCGCCATCCGTTAAAAAGCCCCTTTATGGGGCCTTTTTAACGAGATTGTGTGCCTGTCGATACGATTTGAAGTTACAGTTCGATAAGAATCTTAGCGGTATAATTCGGGATTTTTTCCCGCAACGTCTACCTCAATAATTTCACACCCTTTAACACAAAGCCCAACAGGCTCTTCTCCTTGTTGCGGTGTTTTTGCTACCAAAAAAATGTGCGGGGTATGACTAAGGGTGCGGTACGTCCTACCTTCTGCGTTTGCCCTGTGATACTCGTTTATCTGCGCTTGGGGAAAAGGTGGTGGTGCAGTGTATGCATCAATATCAAAAGGTTTAATCCTAGCTTCTAATGTGGGCCCTGAATCTACACCCAATAACCAATATGCATCCAGGCCAGATTCTTTTAGATCTGAAAGCGGAATTTTAAAATATTTTCTGGGGGTTGCCGTAAGGCCAGCCTTCAGTAAGTTTCTATCTACTATTTCAGGGTGATACAGAGATAAGAATATCAAATCACTATATGTACAATTCAGTTCTTTAAGAGGCCTATTCTCCAGGTTTCTATCACTATATTTTGCTGCGGCAGCATTAGCGGCAGCGGGATCAAGTGTACGCAGCGTATTTAAGGAGACTAATTTATCTCCAATCATATTTTTTGGCACCCAGGCCCAACAATATGCTTCTCTGTCCATAGGCCTACATTCCTTGTTTCTACGAGAATAGTACAATAATGATGGTGCGGCAAGTTGCTCCCACCACACCCACACACAACCACCCCTTTTCCTCGTCAAAAGAATCCGTATAATGCAGCAAATAGAGCTATTTATCTGTTTTTACAGCATCTTACCTATTTACCCCCTAAAATTTTCTGTTTCTTGCCGCTGTTAAGCTTTTCTTAACTTTTTTGTGCTTTAATAGAACAAGTACACATGAAAATAGGGTGTTTATGAGCCAGGAAACGGAAATAAAACAATTAATGCAGAAAACAGGCTTTCCTGAGATGTTTAGCACGGCGCGGAGGCGCTGTGGGACGGCTAGCGGGTTCATAAAACTATTGAGTCAACGTGGCTATAAAAAAGGGGCAGTTACAAAGGAAAATATATGGGCGATGGAGGCGGGCGAGCTGGTGCCAGATCAAGAAATGGCAAAACGACTTGCCGATTCTTTGTGGTTTTTCAAAAGGGATGCAAACGAGGATAGCGTTGCAGCCATAAAGGATGATTTTATCAAGAAAGCGGCTGCAGCAGAAGAAGTGGCTAGAGATAATGGTCTTGCCGTACTTATGGAGAGTGGCGCTTATAAATCAGACGATCTGTTAGATAAGAATTCTGCGGGAAAGTATGTCTGTTCTGGTTTTTTATACAAATTAATCGGTAAGGCCATAGAAGAACTAAAACAACATAATTCTATAGAGGGCGGAGAAATAGGTGAGGAAGTTCCAGGAAAAAGTTTTAAAGAACCTCTGCTGCTAGCAAGGGAGCTTATCATCGCTCGATGGGGTAGTCACCTCCTTTCAGAATATCGGCAAATGAAGGACCAATCATTATTAGGATTCGCAAAATCACTAGAATATGAAGGTGCGTCAGCAAGGAAGTCGCGCGAAGACGGTAAAAGCGGAGGTTATAAGATACTTGTTGCTTGGGGAACTGGGGAGAGGGTTCTAAATGTCAAAGTAGCGACTGCAGTTGCAAAGGCACTGGTCAAAGAGAAGGCTATTAAACCTTCAGATGAAGAAGCGGCGATCGATTTCTTCACAGGAAAACTACGTTTTTATGAGAAAGAGCTGGTTACTAGCTGGGAGGAAGAGGCGTGGTCGGAAAGGGATAACGGTTGGCGAATGCAACAACTGCGCCTTAATCAAGGCTATTCACAAGCAGAGTTTGCTAAACAGGTAAGGATTAATAAGCAAGAACTGGCGCAAGCTGAAATATCCGGCGCCATTGATGATGGAAGAACAATGGTCGGATTCATCAAAGCATATGCAATCCCAGAAGAAGATCAGCAAGAGTTTAGAGAGCGTTTTTCTGCGTCTAAAAGAAGAGATCATAGAGAGTATGACTCGTCTCAAGCATATGGAGATGTGGGAGGGGAGTGGTATCGTTAAGCATAAAACAGCGCGCCATCATACCACCTCCCACCACACTCACACACAACCACCCCTTTTCCTCGTCAAAAAAATCCGTATAATGCATTATCATGCCTGCTCAAGCGCTCACCTCTCGGCATTATTATCTCGGCCTCCTCGCCAGTCTCATCGCCGTGTTTGGCATCGCACCGTTTTTTGATAAGGGCACGCTGGTCAACCAGCTGCTTAATGCCTCCTTCATCGTCACGCTGCTTTTCTCTGTGCTCGTCATTAGCCACAGCAAAAAATTCGTCATTGTTGCATCCATTCTGGCGATACCGTTCTTTCTAGAAAATCTTCAGCTTCTCTTCGGCTATGATATTGTGATCAGCACCAGCACTATGGCGCTATGTGGCACCGCCTTCGTGCTAATCGTCATCATCACCATGCTGCGCGATATGTTCACCTCCACCACCGTGGATTTACCGCTCATCATCGGCGCCGTCTCACTCTATTTCCTGCTTGGGATGCTCTGGGGACTGATCTATCTGGCGATCAGCCAATTCTTCCCCGGCTCGTTCCATTTTGACTTTGTCCACACGCCGCAGATGAAAGACCAAGCTGGCATGTTCATGTATTACAGCATCGTTACCCTCACCACGCTCGGCTATGGCGATATAATCCCATTATCACCGCCCGCCCGCGCCATGGCCTCCATGGAAGCCATCGCGGGCCAGATCTACCTCACCGTCCTCGTCGCCCGCTTTGTCGGCATGCACATCGCCCAAGGGAAACAGTGAGCTTACCTAAAAAACATCACCGCATCGGCTGGCAGGGCTTCCGCCCAGATCCAGATAAATACACCACCTATACCGTGGTGATCGCGGCGGTGAATATATTCCTGCTCATTCTCGCGCTGGATACAGTGCTAGAGATTGGTAAGAGTGGTGAGGCATCGGTAAAACAAAGCCCGCCTGCCGCAGTATTCTATATAAAATGTGCGGTGGTGATGATCTCTTCTGCTATAACTGCCGCCCTCATTCAATATAAAGACTTGAGCGCCCGCTGGGGTGCACGTGCTATCGCCTGCGGCCTGCCATTCTTCCTGGCCAGTTTAATGGTGGTGAACGCGG
>JANQQO010000270.1 GCA_028289305.1 Rickettsiales bacterium
GCGCGCGAGCGGGTGCTGGCGGTGTTGGAGGAAGAGGCGCCGCTGGAGATGGGTGAGATTTTAGCGCGGGCGGAGGTAGGGCGCAGCGTGGTCAACGGCTTGGTGGAACACGGGGCGCTTGAGGCGGTGGAGCAGGAGGTGATACCGCCGGCATGGAAGGCGTTTGATGCTGCTGCGATGCAGGTGCCACAGCTTTCTGCCGCGCAGCAGGAAGCAGCAGATACGCTCACAGCGAAGGTGATGCAGGGCGGGTATAGCGCAACGCTGCTTGATGGGGTGACGGGCTCGGGCAAGACAGAAGTCTATGCGGAGGCGATTGCAGCCGCGCTCACCGCGGGTAAGCAGGCGCTGGTCTTGCTGCCGGAGATTGTGCTGACGACGCAGCTTTTGATGCGGTTTCGCAAGCGGTTTGGGATCGACCCGGTATTGTGGCATTCTTCGCTGACGCCGAAAACGCGGCGTGAGAATTGGCGTGCGATTGCTGGAGGTGAGGCAAAACTGGTGATTGGGGCGCGTTCGGCGCTTTTTTTACCGTTTTCTGCGCTCGGCGTGGTGGTGGTGGATGAGGAGCATGAGGGCGCGTATAAACAGGAGGATGGCGTGGTGTATCACGGCCGCGATATGGCGGTGGCGCGCGCGTTTTGTGAGGAATTGCCGGTAGTGCTGGTATCGGCGACGCCATCGTTGGAAAGTATCGTGAATGTTGAGCGCGGTAAGTTTGACCGCGTGCATCTGCCGAAGCGGCATGGCACCGCGGAGCTGCCGGCGGTGGAGCTGGTGGATATGCGCTATGAGCCGATGGAGCGGCAGAGCTGGATTTCTGCGCCATTGAAAGAGGCGATGGCGGAGGCGCTCGCGCGCGGGGAGCAGGCGTTGCTCTTCCTCAATCGCCGTGGCTATGCGCCGCTGATGCTGTGTCGGAGTTGTGGGCATAGGCTGCAATGTAAGGTGTGTACGGCGTGGATGGTGGCGCATCGGCACCCGCCGAGTTTGCAATGCCACCATTGCGGTGCGCGCGAAGAGCTGCCGGAGGACTGCCCGGAATGTGGTGCGGAGGGGAGCTTGGTAGCGTGTGGGCCGGGGGTGGAGCGCTTAGCCGAGGAGGTGCAGGCGCTGTTTCCCGAAGCGCGCATCGCGCAGATGACGAGCGATGCGATGACGAGCCCGGCCGTGGCCG
>JANQQO010000272.1 GCA_028289305.1 Rickettsiales bacterium
CACCGGCCTCACGCACACCGCGCTCTTCCCCTAGGAGCATCCATGACTGATACGCCGCACATCCTGCCGTATAAAAACATCCTCCCAACCATTGCGGAAGATGCGTTTATCGCGCCAGGAGCGGTCGTCATTGGCGATCTGCATATCGGCAGCAAGAGTAATGTCTGGTTTGGTTGTGTCATTCGTGGCGATGTGAACACGATCCGCATCGGTGAACGCACCAATATTCAGGATGGCACGGTTATTCACGTCACTCGTAAAACCGGCCCTACCCGCATTGGCTCTGGCGTTACTATCGGCCATATGGCACTGCTTCATGCGTGTACGCTGGAGGATGACTGCTTCATCGGCATGCAGGCCACGGTGATGGATGGTGCGGTGGTAGAAAGTGGTGCGATGGTAGCGGCCGGTGCGCTGGTCACGCCGAATAAGCGCATTCCTTCAGGGCAAATCTGGGGTGGGAATCCGGCTAAATACCTGCGTGATCTCCGCCCAGAAGAACGTGAATTCATCGCCATCTCCGCCCAAAATTACGTGGAACTAGCAGCAGAATACAGGGAAATTTAGGTGTATAGGTAATCGGCCATAAGGTGGAGAATGTGCCGAAAATGCCTATTTCCGAGAACCGGAACGGATCGTAGGTATACTACCTGAGTACCGGAAGCGCAGGAAATAGGCATTTGCAGGCCATTAAACACCTTATGGTAACGCGCCCAAGCACCAGCAGAGAATAGCCTTCTGCACATGCATGCGGTTTTCTGCTTCATCCCACACCACAGAATGCGCGCCGTCAATCACCGTGTCGGTCACCTCATCCCCGCGATGTGCCGGTAGACAGTGCATAAACAGCGTATCTTTCTTCGCTAGCGCCATTAATTCATCATTTACCTGATACGGTTTTAGCAATTCCCGCTTTTCTTCCGCATCTTCGTCTCCCATGGAAACCCAGGTATCGGTCGTCACTAAATCTGCGCTTTCCACCGCCTCTTTCGGCTCTTGGAACACCTGTACATTCGGGAAATTGCTCGGTGGCAATAACTCCTCAGGGCAGGCGATATGCAGGGTAAAGCCCAGCTTCTCCGCCGCCTGAATCCAGCTATTCGCCATATTATTGCAGTCACCCACCCAGGCGATTGTCTTGCCTGCGATCGGCCCACGATGCTCTTCAAACGTCATCACATCCGCCATCAACTGGCATGGGTGGCTCATATCCGTCAGCCCATTGATCACTGGTACGGCACTGTATTTTGCCATTTCCAACAGCGTTTCGTGCTGAAAACAGCGGAACATAATAATATCAACATAGCGCGATAGGGTACGCGCCGTGTCTGCAATGCTCTCGCCGCGGCCCATTTGGCTGCTCTGGCTATCCATAATCACCGCATGCCCGCCCAGTTGGTACATCGCTACTTCAAATGATACCCGCGTGCGCGTTGAAGGCTTTTCAAACACCAGCGCTAAGGATTTTCCGCTCAGATGCGTCTGCCCTGCACCATTCTTGAACGCCTGCTTCATCTCCGCAGCCGCTGATAAGATCCGCTTAAGCTCCTCAGGAGCGGTTTCTGCAATATCTAAAAAATGCTGGTTCGTTGTCTCAGCCACCATATCTTCCTTTTGCTGCAACCTAACTGCTTGCACTATATTCCTCACATACGGTCGTCATAATCCCAATCGCTTCATCCACATGATCTTTTGTAATAATCAGCGGTGGTAAGAGGCGGATTACGTTATCAGATGCTGGCGCAGTAAGCAACCTATGCTTTCGTAATGCCTGTAGAATTTCCACATTCGGCGCCTCTAATAACATGCCTTGCATTAGCCCTTTGCCCCGCACACCCTTCACCACCTGCGGGTATTTTTCAGCAAGTGCTACAACCTCTTGTTGCAAATAATTGCCCATATCGGTGACATGCTGAAAAAACCCATCTTCCAGCATCACATCCAACACAGCATTGCACACCGCCAAGGCCAGCGGGTTGCTGCCGTAAGTAGAGCCATGGCTGCCGGGTTTCATACCCTTCGCCGCCTCATCATTCGCCAAGCACACACCTACCGGGAACCCATTCCCAATACCCTTCGCGCTCGACATAATATCCGGCGTCACGCTGCTCCATTCATGCGCGTAAAGCTTACCAGTCCGCCCCGCGCCGCATTGAATTTCATCAAACATCAGGAGCAATCCTTCTGCATCGCACAATTCTCGTAGCGCGTGTAAGAATTCCTCTGAAACGGGCTTAATCCCGCCTTCACCCAAGATAGGCTCAATTAATATCCCACCCGTTTGCGGTCCAACCGCCTCCTTCACCGCATCCAGATCTTCAAACGGCACCTGATCAAACCCATCTACGGCCGGCTCAAATCCTTTCAGCAGTTTTTCGCTCCCCGAAGCCGAAATCGCCGCCAATGTCCGCCCATGAAACGCACCTTGAAACGTGATGATCCGATATTTCTGCGGGTTGCCTGTTTCGTCATGATATTTCCGTATCATCTTCACGCCGCACTCAATCGCCTCCGCGCCTGAGTTGCAGAAAAACGCCTTATCCGCAAAGCTATGCGCCGCGAGCCGGTCTGCCAGCTCTTCTAGCCCAGGAATACGATACATATTCGAGACATGCCATAATTTCTCCGCCTGATTTTTTAGCGCCTCTACCACATGCGGGTGGCCATGCCCCAGCGCATTCACCGCAATACCAGCAGCAAAATCCAGATAGCGCTCACCTTCGGGCGTGTGAAGATACACCCCTTCGCCGCGCTCAAAGAACAGATCCGAACGATTATATACTGGTAAAACGTGTGACACTATCTCCCTCGTTTTGTGTAATTACGTATAGTCCCGCTAAAAAGCGGAGGAGTATTATCCCTGACATAAAAGAAAAGTCAATTACCGAACCAGCCTGCTTTCCAGCCTGCTCTATGTTTTTAGGCGATAGCCTCGCGCCACGATCATGTGCGCTGCAACCCACAGCACCACGTTACACGCCGTCAGAAACACCATGCCTGTCGCCAAATCCCCGTCATGATACCCCGTCATGCTATAGCGAAAGCCATCGAGCATATAAAAAAACGGGTTATAGAGGCTAATCGTATACCAGATTTCCGGCAGGCTCTTCACCGAATAAAACGTACCAGAGAGAAAAACCAGCGGCGTAATCACATAGGTTGTCACCGCCGACATCTGATCAAACGTTTCCGCAACAATACCCGCCAGTAGGCCCAGCAGTGCCACCAGCAGCGTTGCAGAAAACGTATAAAATATGAGCATCACCACATCATGCACACCCAAATCCACAAACGGGATAATCGATAAGCCCACCATCAGCCCTACGATAGCGCCGCGCGTCACTCCCGCCATCACCATGCAAAACGTCATCTCTCCTGCCGTAATCGGCGGCATGAGGTAATCAATAATAATCCCAATCACCTTGCCCATAATCAGCGCAGAGGAGGTGTTCGCAAAGGCATGCTGAATCATCGACATCATAATCAGCCCCGGCGCCATAAATTGCACAAAAGGGATGCCGCCAATCTCGTTCACGCGCTCACCCAGCGCCAGCGAAAACACTGCCAGCAAGAGCAGCGAGTTCACCACCGGCGCAACCAGCGTCTGGTTATATACTTTTAAAAAACGGCTGACTTCTTTGAAATACAGCGTGCGAATGCCGAGCCAGTTTGGTGTGTATTGCAAAATCCCCATGCGCGTGATGCCTCTTTGATACTAACGAGGCGCATCATAAGCGCATTATGCGGAGACGTCTACCGTCTCTCCGCTTGGTGTCACATTTTTATTGCTGTCAAATCCGAGAGTCTGCTGCTGCGCCAAGCGTGCGGCAGCAAAGTCTTGTGCAGAAGCATCACCCGGCGCAGTAGCGGCATTCACAAAGCTGATTGCTTCTCTATTCGCCTGTTCTGGGTCTGCGCCACTAGAGGTTTGCACATTTACCTGCCCACCCACAGCGTAATATTTTCCATCCGGCCCTACGGTATAGTCAAATTCCGGTGTGCCCACAGCAAGTCCTCCTGCCGCGCGGAAATGCTGCGCTTCATGTCGGCGCACCGAGGCATCTGTCGCCACTAATTCACGAATAATCGCCTGCTCTTCTGCATTCACGCTAAACACATCCGCCTCCTCACTCGGCGTCAGCACCAATAACGCTGGGGCAGGGGAGGGCGCTGCTGCACGATTTGCCACATCACCTTGCGTTTGCGCTGCCGCTCCGGCATTCACACGTTCAGTCGTGGTGACCGTTGCACTTGCTACTTGCAAATTCCCGCTCGCATCCACGCCATATTGATACTGTACCGCCACATCCGCACCACCTGCTGCGGCCACCGCACGCCGCACGCCAAATGCCACGTCATTCGCCGCACGCGCTTGCTGCGCCTGCGCTGTCGCTAGATTCAAGGATTGCTGTATATCAGAAACCATCACACCCCCGCTTAACAGGGGTGAGTATAGCATGTTTTTTACAAGAAAGATCTCTTAAGTTTCATGAAACAGACATAAAAAAGCGCCCGCCACCATAATGGTAGCGGGCGTTTAGATGTTAAATGCGCTCAGTGCTTTTCAGCTTTTCTTCCCTAGCTTGTAGAAGAAGAAAATGAATAGCGTGAGCTCCAAGGCTACCGTGTAGGGGTTAAACTCCACGGTCAGGTTCACCACGTAGCCCCAGATGCCTATGGAATACAGAGTGGTAAAAATCCAACTCTTGTAGTCGATCAGATGGAACATCTGGCCGAAGAAGCAGGTGAGGATCATGATCCCCGCTACGTTCCCGGCGTAGTGGAAGATGTGCTCGCCAAATTGTTGAGCCACGTCCATCACGCCTGGCCAAATAAACCATACAACCGCCAGCAACACCAGCTGCACAGAGCCGACTATCACTAGAAAACGCGTGAAAGTTGGCGGGGCATAGCCAGTAGGAACATCCTCAACCTCATACCGTGACTGAAGAGCCACAAAGTTAATGAGGCCATACAACCCCACCGCTGTGTAGACGGCGTCCAACGTAATGCCGTTGGGGTTGTAATAGTGGCCGAACGACACCAAGTGCATAAACGCTCCCAGTGTGTTCAGACTGATGAACCAGGGATTTTTGTCTGCCCTGGGGCCATACATCCCTGATTTCAGTGCGATCACCGTCATGGCAATCAGTGTTAACCCTCCAAACCCCATTACGTCGTAAAAGAGTTTGGGCAGGTCCGCTCGTTCTGCCAGGCGCTTCCATACATCTGGCATGAACTGGAGTACAAAAAGGAACAGCACCGTTGCTCCGATGAGGGCAAGAAAGCCCTTCGCCATTGCATTTCTCATCAATACACCTCATTTCTTTCTTGAGGACTAAGCTCCTTTTGGGAGCAAAAAAAACAGAAAACATAATATGTCAAACGACGCACCGCCCCCGGCGGTGTGCCGTATTATTTTTTTCTAAACGTGAGTACACGAAAATACGTGTTATTTATGACATAAAAATCAATAAAAGTCAACAAGAAATGCGGATTTTGTTGTTTTTTCTGCGCACAACAAAAAAGCGCGTGTTTTCACACGCGCTTTCACATCAATCTATTGATATCTAGTAGAAAATCCTAGTTAAAGCGGCGTTTTCTGGGGCGGCTTTCGGGGAATTGGTCCGAAATATCTTCGCCGCTATCTTGATCCACCACTTTCATGCTGAGGCGTACTTTACCACGCTCGATTTCCAGCACTTTCACCTTTACCTCATCACCTTCCTGTACAACGTCTTGCACTTCGCTAACCCGGTAATCAGCGAGTTCGCTGATATGCACCAGGCCATCTTGCTTCGGCAGTACATTTACAAAAGCGCCGAAATCAACAATCTTTACTACTTTACCATCATAAATCTTGCCAATTTCCAACTCAGCCGTGATGTCGCTGATCATCGCTTGCGCCTTTTTCGCTTGCGCGTCATTTGCCGCAGCGATGGTCACCGTGCCATCATCCTGAATGTCGATTTTTGCGCCACTCTGCTCGCAAATATCACGAATTACTGCACCTCCTGGGCCGATAATTTCACGAATCTTGTCTTTCGCTACGGTCACAAACGTAATCTTCGGTGCGTTCTCAGAAACATCACCACGCGCTTCGGTTAGCGCCTCGGCCATTTTTTCCAAGATATGCGCACGGCCTTCATGTGCCTGTTCCAGCGCTTGTTGCATGATATCGCTGGTGATGCCATCAATCTTGATATCCATCTGCAGCGAGGTGATGCCTTCTGCCGTACCAGCCACTTTGAAGTCCATATCACCGAGGTGATCTTCATCACCCATAATGTCGGACAACACAGCGAAATCATCGCCTTCTTTAATCAGCCCCATCGCAATGCCCGACACAGCCGCCTTCAGCGGTACACCGGCATCCATCAGCGCCAGAGAAGAGCCACATACGGTTGCCATCGAAGAGGAGCCATTTGACTCGGTAATCTCCGATACGATACGAATTGTATACGGGAAATCTTCCTTGCTCGGCATCAGCGGGCGCAATGCGCGCCAGGCCAATTTACCATGGCCAATCTCACGCCGGCCAGGGCTTTTTAGGAAGCTTGCTTCACCCACTGAATAAGGCGGGAAGTTATAATGCAGCATAAAATGCTCGGTTGTTTCACCTTCTAGCGCGTCAATACGCTGCTCATCCTGCCCGGTGCCCAGCGTGGTAACGACCAGCGCTTGCGTTTCACCACGTGTGAACAGTGCCGAGCCATGTGTACGCGGTAAAAACCCAACTTCAGAGACAATGTCGCGCACATCCGCATTACCGCGGCCGTCAATACGCTTGCCGCCAGAAATGATGTTGCCGCGCACAATTTCTTTCTCCAGCTTCTTGATGCAGCCATTCACCGCATTCGCATCAAAATCCTCACCCGCTTCTTCTTCCAGCGTGGTCACAATCTTCTCGCGAATCTCGGCAAGCTTTTCACTGCGCTCTTGCTTTTCTTGAATCTTATACGCCTTCTGCATGTCTTTTTCACCCAGCGAGGCGACTTTTTTCTTAATATCGCTGTGGTCTTTTTCTTCTACTTCCCAGCGCTCTTTGCCGCATTCTTTCGCCAATTCATTGATCAGCTTAATCACCGGCTGCATTTCTTTATGTCCGAAATTCACTGCGCCCAGCATATCTTTTTCGCTGAGCTCATGCGCTTCTGATTCCACCATCATCACCGAGCTTTCTGTAGCGGCTACAGTCAGTTCCAAATCGCTTTCTTTGGTCTCTTCAATGGTTGGGTTCAGCACGTATTTCCCTTCAATCATCCCCACTTTCGCGCCGCCAATCGGCCCATTGAAAGGAATGCCAGAAATAGCCAGCGCCGCAGAGGCGCCAACAATTGCTGGGATATCAGAATCCGTTTCCAGATCATGCGATAATACCGTGCAGATCACCTGCGTTTCGTTATAAAACCCGTCTTGAAAAAGCGGGCGAATCGGCCGATCAATCAGTCGGGAAAGCAGCGTTTCCTTCTCTGAAGGGCGTCCTTCGCGTTTAAAGAAACCGCCAGGGATTTTCCCAGCGGCAAACGTCTTTTCTTGATAATTCACAGTCAGCGGGAAGAAATCAATATCGTCCCGTGCCTGTTTTTGTGCCACTGCCGTACAGAGCAGCGATGTTTCACCATATTTAATATATACCGCACCATCTGCTTGTCTTGCAAAGCGGCCTGTTTCAATTTCCAGGGTTCTTCCACCCCATTCGATCGATTTTTTTACAATAGTAAACATATGCTTGCCTCAACCTTTCTTAAAAAATATTTCCATCTTTTTACAATTAAACTACGCCCGTAGAAACTATGGGCAATGTGCTAGAATTAAAAAATAAAACACGAAAGAAGCGTGTGGCTTATTTACGCAAGCCAAGCTTCTGAATCAGATCTTCATAGCGCTGCCGGTCTTTACGCTTCACGTAATCAAGCAGCTTTCTGCGACGGCCAACCATAATCAACAGGCCACGGCGGGAGTGATGATCTTTCTTATTTACCTTAAAATGTTCTGTCAGCGCCTTGATGCGTTCTGTCAATATGGCGCATTGTACTTCGGGTGAGCCTGTGTCACCATCTTTGGCGCCATAGGTTTTGATCAATTCTTGTTTTCTTTCTTGTGTAATCGACATCATCTACTCCTTTTTATAACTTATACATTTAACACACGTACAGGTTTGAACATGTGTGCTTCTACTGTGCCAATCGCGATCAATGTGTCGTGACACATACCGCAGACCACCGCTCCCTGTTGTAACGCCGTGTTAGAACGGGGTAGTGGCACTGCCTGGCCGTGTCGTACATATTCGCGATTCGCGGGAGTTAGCTCCACCACCGGGATGTCGTCCAGTGCAGCGCTAACTGGCAGTACAATTTCAAAAAGCGGCGCATTATGCACTAACTCTTCTAGTTTTTCCAGCGAAATTGTGTCTTTTTCTAAAAAATTTCCTGTTATTGTACGGCGTAAGGCGGTCACATGCCCTTTCGTACCTAATTTTTCAGCAATATCGCGGGCCAATGCGCGCACATAGGTTCCTTTTCCACATGCTACCCTGAAGCGAAACCGATTTTCTGCCGTTTGTTCCACTAGCTCCAGCGCATCAATCGTAACTTTCCGTGGCGCCAGGGTTTTCGCTTCGCCTGCGCGCGCTAAGGCATAAGAGCGCTTGCCCCCTACCTTAATCGCCGAATACACGGGCGGTATTTGCTCTATCGTGCCGATAAATTCCGGCAACACTTTTGCAACCTCTTTTGCACTGGGGATCACCTCGCAGGTTCCTACCACTTCTCCTTCCGCGTCATCCGTATCGGTCGCGGCGCCAAACAACACTTCAAACACATATTCCTTTTGGCTGTTGGTCACAAATTGCATCGTCTTCGTTGCTTCTCCCAGCGCGATGGGAAGCACGCCCGTCGCCATAGGGTCCAGCGTGCCTGCATGCCCCACTTTCTTTGCGCGCGTAAGCCGTTTGACAACATGCACTACCTTCGCTGAGGTCATGCCTATAGGTTTATCAATGGCTAACCAACCATTCGGCCGTATAGCCGTGTCAGTGTGTTGCTGTGCGTGCATGGTCTTAAAAAAGAGTTATTCTTGCGTTTCTGGCTGCAGATCTTGCGTGGTAGCATTGTCATGCAACAGCTGATCTAAGCGTGACGCCTGTTCAAAGGATGTATCTAACTTGAACACAAGGGCAGGGGAATATTTCAGATGCACCTTCTTGGTGATGATGCTGCGCAATTCCTGCGCCATGCCATTGATTTTTTCCAGCACCGCCTCCTGATCTTTTCCGCCTAGCGGCAGAATATACGCGGTGGCATTCCGCAAATCTGGTGCGATGCGCACCTCCGATACAGTCACGGAAATACTATTTCCATCGGGCCCATAGACCTCGCCGCGCATAAACGCCTCAGAGAGGGCTTTGCGGAGCAGTTCACCTACCCGTAATTGCCGTTGCGTTGGCGCTTTTTTTCCGTGATGCATACAAACCCCCCAGCCATATTACAGCGTTCTGTTTTCTTCAATAACGTCGAAGGCTTCAATCACATCGCCTTCTTTTAAATCGTCATAGCTCTCAAAGGCCATCCCGCATTCCGTGCCTGATTTCACCTCATTCACTTCATCTTTGAAGCGTTTCAGCGTTTTCAGCTTGCCTTCGTGAATCACCACATCATCGCGAATCAGACGCACACCTGCGCCGCGCTTAATCGTGCCTTCTTTCACCATACAGCCGGCCACCTTACCAATTTTGCTAACCTTAAATACCTGCAATATTTCTGCAGTGCCTAAGAATTCTTCGCGTATATGCGGCTTTAACATACCACTCAGCAGATCTTTCATGTCATCCACCAAATCATAAATCACCGAGTAATAGCGAATCTCTAGCCCCTCATTTGCCGCGAGCTCCTTCGCTGCTGGGTTCGCACGCACATTAAACCCAACGATATTCGCATTCACCGTTTTTGCGAGATTGACGTCTGATTCTGTGATCCCGCCTACTGCGTTGTGCACCACCTGCACCTGCGCTTCATTATCGGTGAGCTCATTCAGCTTCTCCAAACTTTGCGTGATGGCTTCTGCTGAACCTTTCACATCCGACTTCACAATCACCGCTAGCTTCTTGGTTTCTTCCGCGCCAGCCTGCTTAAACATATCATCGAGCGACACGCCCGTTGCCGCCACGGCACGTACATCGCGTGCGCGCTTATATCTAAATTCGGTGATTTCGCGCGCTTGTTTTTCGCTTTCCACCACTACGAATTTTTCCCCCGCTTCCGGCGCCTCGTTTAATCCTAATATCTCTACAGGCAATGCTGGTGGCGCTTCTTCTACCGCCTGCCCCTTATCATTCATCAGCGCGCGTACTTTACCAAACGCTCCGCCTGCTACTACAATATCTCCCGTTTTCAGCGTACCACGCTGTATCAGCAACGTTGCCACCGTTCCTTTGCCAGGGTCCACCTTGGCTTCAATCACGACACCGGAGGCATTCGTATTTGGGTTGGCTTTCAGCTCCAGCACTTCCGCCTGCAGCAGAATCGTCTCACTTAACGTATCCAGCCCTATCTTTTCTTTGGCCGACACTTCTGCCACCATAATATCGCCACCTAGATCCTCAGGAATCAACTCATGCGCCAGCAGAGCATCTTTAATCTTCTTTACATCAGCATCTGGCTTATCGATCTTATTAATCGCCACGATAATTGGCACTTCTGCTGCCTTGGCATGATTAATCGCTTCTTCCGTTTGTGGCATCACGCCATCATCAGCCGCCACTACCAATATCACAATATCCGTCACTTTCGAGCCGCGCGCGCGCATGGCAGTGAACGCCGCGTGACCGGGTGTATCTAAAAACGTAATTTTCGAACCATCTTCCAGCTGGGTTTGATACGCCCCAATATGTTGGGTAATACCGCCCGCCTCGCCAGCCGTCACATCCGTTTCCCGCAGTGCATCGAGCAGTGAGGTTTTACCGTGATCCACATGCCCCATCACCGTTACTACTGGCGGGCGTGGTTGGAGATCTTTTGGATCATCCTCTTCCTCTTCCACCATCACTTTTTCAACATCCGCTTCGGTGACGCGTTTAAACTTGTGGCCAAATTCAGTAACGATCAGCTCCGCCGTGTCAGCATCAATCGCCTGATTCACCGTTGCCATCACACCGAGCTTCATTAGCTCTTTCACCACATCCACACCACGTACCGCCATGCGGTTCGCCAATTCCTGCACGGTAATCGTCTCTGGGATCACCACTTCGCGTATGATTTTTTCTGCTGGCCCTGCAATATCCCCCGCGCTGCGCCGTTTCGCACGCTCACGTGCCCGCCGTTCCACAGAAAGACTGCGCGTCCGCGTTTCTTGATGAATAATCTGCGATAGGGTGAGTTTGCCAGATTGCCTACGTCCCTCATCTTGCCGCTTCTTAGGCGCTTTCTTTACTGGCTTTTTCTCTTCTTCAGCCGCTGCAGGCGCCGCTTTCTTGCCACCACCATGTGGCTTTTTCTGCGTTTGTGCTTCTACATCGCTCAAATCCGGCGGCGCTATTTCTGGTGCGGCTTCTTGTGCAGCTGCCTCTTCCGGCTTTTCAGACTTTTCTTGTGCTTTTTTCGTCGGGGCAGGGGGCTGCTCGGTTTTGGCCTGCTCTTTAGCGGAAGAAAGCGCTTTTAGCCGCGCGCTCTGCTCTGATTGCGAGAGCTTGCCGCCATCAGCTTCCTTCTTCGCTGGTGCCTCTTCCTTTTCTTCAGGCTTTTGCCCAGGCGGCGCAAAAGTACGCGTCTTGCGCACCTCCACCTGAATGGTTTTCGTACCAGCGCCCCGTCCCAGGTTCTGCTGTATACTTCCACCCTCTACCGTGCGGCTGAGCTGAAGCTTTTTCTGTGGTTTTGCTTTTAACACGTTACTATCTTTATCTTTTTCTTCGCTCATATGCTATAGATACACCGTATCACTTCGCTGGGGTTATGGGCCAATGCCGCCGCGACTATACCTATAAAACCGCCAAGTACAAACCAAAAAGCCTACGCTCGTAACGATAAGCGCTAGTCTTCCTTTTTCTTTGCAGCTTTTTTCGTGGTTTTCTTTGCCGGCTTTTCTTCTGCAGCCACCTCGTCTGCTTCAGCAGCTTCCGCCTCTTTTGCGTCTTTCGCAGGCGTTTCTGCCTCCGCGTCTGCAGCGTCTGCTTCTTCTGCAGCATCAGCATTAGCATCAGCTTTTTCTTCCGCACCGCCTTCTTCTTCGTCAAACCAGTGCTTCCGTGCCGCCATAATCAGCTCGTCAATCTCATCGTCAGACTTTCCAGAGTCAGGCAAGAGTTCTTTGAACTCATCGCGTGCTAGATCGGCCAGGTCATCCAGGGTTTTAATGCCCTTCTCACCGAGCGCCACCATGAGCTCATCGTCAATGCCAGGCATTTCTTCAATCTCGGTTTCCACACCCAGCGTATGCCAGCGCTCATTGAGCTCTTTCTTGTGCTCTTCTAAATATTCGCTCGCACGCTCTTTGAGCGCTTCGGCCAAGTCTTTATCAAAGCCTTCAATACCTTCCAGCTCTTCTGTTGGCACCAGCACCAAGTCTTCCACCTTGCGGAATCCTTCGGTCACCAAAAGATGCGCGATCACGTCTTCCACGTTCAGCGCTTCGATGAAGATCTGCGATACCGTGTTGAATTCTTCCACACGGCGCTTCGATTCTTCATCCTCGGTCAGCACATCGATATTCCAGCCAACAATCTGTGAGGCTAGGCGCACATTCTGCCCACGACGACCAATCGCCAGGCTCAGCTGCCCTTCAGGCACCACCACTTCGATGCGCTGGTTGTCTTCATCAATCACAATCTTGCTCACCTCTGCCGGCGCCAATGCACTCACCACCAGCGTTGCAGGATCAGCCGACCACTCGATGATATCAATCTTCTCGCCTTGCAGCTCATAGACCACCGCCTGTACGCGTGAGCCACGAAGACCCACACAGGAACCTACCGGGTCGATATTCGAATCATTCGATTTCACCGCAATCTTAGCCCGGCTACCGGGGTCGCGTGCTACGGCCATAATCTCGATAATCCCATCATAAATCTCCGGCACTTCTTGCGTAAATAATTGCGCCAAGAATTGGGGATGCGTGCGCGAGAGGAAAATCTGCGGGCCTTTCAGCTCGCTCCGCACATCCTCGATATAGGCACGAATGCGATCATTCGGACGAAATACCTCGCGCGGAATCGTCCGCTCGCGATACATCATCGTCTCGGTATTACCCAAATCCACCGCCACATTGCCGTATTCAATGCGCTTCACCACGCCATTGACGATTTCGCCCACGCGGTCTTTATATTCCTCAAATTGCTTCTCACGCTCGGCTTCGCGTACTTTCTGGATAATGATCTGCTTTGCCGTTTGCGCAATCACCCGCCCAAATTCAATCGGTGGCAATTCTTCGGACACCGTATCACCCAGCGCGGCGTCTTTTTTATCCTTCTTCGCATCGTCTAGGGAAATTTCCGTGCCCGGCGCTTCCACATTCTCCACCACTTCACGCTCGCGGAACATCTTGATTGCTCCGGTTTTGCGATCAATATGCGAGACAATATGCTGCTCATGCCCATATTTCTTGCGCCCAGCGATCTGTATCGCCTGCTCCATCGCCTCTACTACGGCTTCATTGGGAATACCTTTTTCCCGTGCCACCGCATCAGCGACCTGTAAAATCTCACTATTTCCAGTAATAGCAAAATTCGATTCCATAGCCTTACATCCTTATCTTAAGTGTTAAATCCGTTATATTCATAATGCCGCAATCACGCCGGAGCGTTCTGCAGCATTGCATCTGTAATCACCAGCTTTGCCTCCGCAATCGCCTCAAACGGGATCTCTGCGATCGCTTCCCCGCCATCGGCTAATTGCAGCTGCACCACCGCATCTTTTTCTCCGAGTAAGGTGCCGCGAAAGCGCTTTCGCCCTTCCACCGGTGCTGCGGTAGTAATCTTCACTTCTTTACCGGCAAAGCGGGTGAAATCTTCTTGCGTCACCAAGGGGCGATCCAGCCCTGTAGAGCTCACCTCCACGTTATACTCATCCGTATTCACCCCTTCAGCCGCCAATACCGGCCCCATCAGGCGCGATACTGAAGTGCAATCATCCAGCGTCACCTGCGCGCCATCCTGCCGCTCGATCATAATCTGCAGCGTATCCTGGTGCTGTCCAATGCGCTTCACCCGCACTACGCTATATCCTTTTGCTGCCGCACTCGGCGTAATGATTGCAGCAATTTGCTGTTCTATTCCCATCGTCCCTGTCGTCTATCTAATCTATGTCAAGAAATGTGGTTCCCTCATGCACTTAAGCGCCGCCTAGGCAACAAAAAAGGCGGGCTCTCGCCCACCAATCTCGTGCGAGGTATATATAGCCAAAAAATAACTTTTTTCAAGTGAATTCTTTTTTATCCCCAATATGGCACTGAAATGCCCTTTGTGTCATCCCAAAGGACTTGTCCTGCGAAGCTTTTAAGCGAAGCAGGAAGCTGGAATCCAGGTTTTTTTATGGCGCAATCACCGCCCCACCAATAAAAACATCATAATTTTGTGTATAAATAACAAGAATATAGTATAAACAACAAGTTATTTGACATTATACCCATAATATACTACAATATAGTGTATTTAATAGTTTGCGTTTTTGTGAATTTCGGGATGCGGCATGTGCCCATCCGTAAAAATATGTGTGTGATAGGCACGCTGCCTATCACTAGGTCTCTCTTATAAGGAGATGAAGTCATGCGTTTGGAGAAATACTCTTGGGTTCCGGTATGGGGTGCTTTTGTAACGTTGTTCTGGTCAACCGTGTCTGGCGACAACGTGTTGCCACGGAGCTGTGTGTACGTAGCTCTTGGATTTTGCAGTGTGGGCTTGCTTATGCAAGCTTGGTGTTTCCTGTGTTGCTCTTTTCCTCGATGGAGGAAAAAAATCTTGTTTTACAAGATAGTAATCCTATTTTATGGCCTGATGACAGTATTTTTTTTCGGACTTTCTGTGTCGATGCTGATTAACCCACTATCTTCTGTATTTGGTTGGGAAGGTCTGCTTTCGTTGGTGGATGTGTTTGTAAGCATAGCCTCCTTTTTTACTGGAATACTTGGTGCCCATCTTGTGGTTAAGGCGCTCAAAGAGGGAGAGCCTCAATAGCGTTGCAATGCCGCCCCACAGCATGACACCCAAAAAGCCGCCGGATTATTCCGGCGGCTTTTTTCATGCCTGCATTTCACGTTGTTCTTTATGTCATTCCAGCGGAAGCTGGAATCCAGAACATTTACAATATAATAACTGGATCCCAGCTCAAGGCTGGGATGACAATAGGCTACGCTGTGCTTGCGCTATTTCACCCACGCACATTCAGTAAATGGCACACCGCCCGGGTCAGGGTGGCATTATTCAGCGTATAAAAATGGATATGCTCCACCCCGCCAGCGTAGAGAATACGGCATTGTTCTGCGGCAATCGCTGCAGCGGTAATGCGGTGCAGTTCCGGCTGTTCGGCCACCGGTTCCAGCAATTCCGCCACCCAGGGTGGGATCGTCGCCCCACACATCGCGCTAAACTTCACCAATTGCGCATAATTCTTCACCGGGATAATCCCTGGCACAATCGGGATGGTGATGCCCTTTGCCCGCGCCTTATCGACAAAATCAAAATAAAGCTCCGTATCAAAGAAATATTGCGTGATCGCCCGGTCCGCACCCGCATCCACCTTGCGTTTGAGATATTCCAAATCGGCTTCTGCACTTTCTGCCTCTGGGTGTACTTCGGGAAAACACGCCACGCTGATTTCAAAATCACCGATTTTCTTAATCCCTTCAATCAAATCCACCGCATGCGGGTAGCCGCCCGGGTGCGGCGTGTATTTCTCCTCGCCGCCCGGCGGGTCGCCGCGCAGTGCTACGATATGCCGCACGCCCACCTCCCAATATCCACGAATCACCGCATCAATCTCTTCCTGCGTCGCCGCCACACAGGTCAGGTGTGCTGCGGGTTTCAGCTCCGTCTCCTTTAAAATACGCGCTACGGTTTGGTGCGTGCGCTCCCGCGTACTTCCGCCAGCACCATAGGTCACAGAAACAAATTCCGGCTGCAGTGGCGCGAGCTCGGTTATTGTCTGCCATAGCTCCTCCTCCATACGCTCGGTTTTCGGCGGAAAAAACTCAAACGACACGCGGGGCGCGCCCGACTCTCCAAGCGTTTTTAAAGAAGGAAGTGTAATGTTCTGGGACATCTGATATATCCTTGGTTTTCCCTCCACCCGTGGCTTTTTTGCAACGTGGTGCACACGCATTTAACATCAACACACCCAAAATCACAAACTTTAACTTTGCAAAGCCAGATAAAGTGTATAAAAACGAGTCCGGACTGCCCACTATTCTAAAGCGAGGCTCAGATATGGCACGTTTAAAAACAATTAGCTTTGCCCTGATGGCAGCAACACTTCTGTTGATTCCGCTTCTGCCACAAGCGCAGCGTACCAGCGTGGGTATTGAGATTACGGGTAACCGCCCAGAAGATGTAGAAGCCGTAAAGATTGAAGATCCATTTGAAGGTGCCAACCGTAACGTGTTTGGCTTCAACGAAGGGGTGGATGAAATGTTCCTTGAGCCCGTTTCTCGTGGCTATGTCGCTGTGGTGCCAGAATGGGGCCGCAATCGGGTGGGTAATTTTCTTTCCAACTTAGATGAGCCCGTCACCTTCGTTAGCTCGGTGCTACAAGGTGATGTTGACAATGCATTCACGTCGTTCTGGCGTTTTGTAATAAATAGCACGATTGGTATTGGCGGTCTGTTTGATCAGGCGCAATACGCAGGCTTAGAAAAGCGTGAAGAAGATTTTGGTCAAACCCTCGCCGTAGGCGGGGCGGATTCTGGCTCTTATGTCGTGCTGCCGCTATTGGGCCCTTCTTCCGTGCGGGATACGGTGGGCTTGGTGGTTGATTCTTTCATCAACCCATTTAACTATGTGAGTGGCGGTCTCATCGCCGCACGGGCCATCACCGATGCGGTGAATAGTCGTTCTAACGCACTTGAACTTACTGATGAGATCGAGCGTACTTCCTTCGATCCTTATGCTACCTTTAAAAGCGCCTATACGCAGCAACGTGCTGATGCGGTGCGTAATGGTGTAACTCCTACCGGGCAGGAGCCGAACTAATCTATGATGGTTAAAACACGCATCATACTCGTAGTTCTGATTGGTGTGCTCGCATGGGCGCCAGCGGCGCATGCGAATGTGGATCAGGCGCAGAAATTCGTCACCGATCTGGGCGATCGCGTCATTAACATTCTTTCTTCCACCCAATCCAGCGGCCAGAAAGAAGAAACATTAAAAAATATCTTCCGCAATGCGGTAGATACAAACTGGATGGGCCGCTTTGTACTCGGCCGCTATTATCGCACCATCAAGCCAGACCAACAGAAGCGCTATCTGAATCTCTATGAAGAGTTCTTAATCCAGATGTATATCCCGCGTTTCCGCGAATTCGCAGGTCAGGAGCTGCAGATCAACCAGGTGCACGATGCGGGCAAGGGCGAATATTTTGTCTATACTGAAATAGTTCCGAACAAAAACGAGCCTTCAGTACGCGTTGATTACCGCATTCGCAAAAACGGCGATAGCTTTAAGATTGTGGACATCGTCGGTGAGGGCATCAGCCTCATCACCACCCAGCGCTCAGATTTCGGCGGGCTCATCTCGCGTAAAGGTTCGGATTACTTCATCGACAAGCTCGAGCAACGCGTCCGCTCCGCGAAATAAATTTCACCATTCTTTCTGTTTGTCATCCCCCTGGCACGTGTTTTTGCTATCACTGGATTCCAGTCTCCTTCTTCGCATAAAGCTTCGGAGGACAGGTTTACTGAAATGACAAGAAATAAAAAGCAAAAACCGTGAGTGAGCGAAGCGAATAAGCAGGGGGATCCATCTCTCGTGTTGTTTTGCTTGTGCCATTCACCCACGTTTCCCTTTAAAGAAATCCTGTAAAAGCTGTTCGGCACGGGTTTCGCCAATGCCGCCATATACTTCTGGGGTATGATGGCATGAGGAGCTATTGAAAATCCGTGGGCCGTGTTCCACCCCACCCATTTTCGCATCTTGCGCGCCATAAAACAGCCGCCGTATGCGGGCAAGCGCAATCGCCTGCGCGCACATAGGGCAGGGCTCCAGCGTCACATAGAGATCGCACGTCACCAGCTTTGCCGCACCCAGCACCTCACACGCTTCCCGTATCACCAGCATCTCCGCATGTGCTGTTGGGTCGCGCCGCGCCTCTACCTCATTCCCCGCTGCAGCCACTACCACATCACGTGCGCTGTCAACAATCACCGCGCCCACCGGTACTTCGTCGCGGTCGCGCGCTTTTTCCGCCTCGGCAAACGCCTGTTCCATATAGGGTGATTCGGTAATCATGCTGCCTCCTCACGCAGCGCGGCCACATTCCCCGCCACATCATGCACGCGTATATACGCTACGCCATGCGCTGCCAAATCCTTTGAAAGTGCGTGCGTTGCTGCATCCCGTGCCTCTAGCTCCATATCGTCTGTATAGAGCGTTAAGAACGATTTGCGCGAATGCCCCACCAGCACAGGCACGCCCAGCGCCGTTAATGCCGCAATCCCTTCTATCAAGGTACGCGATTGCTCCGCGGTCTTCCCAAAGCCAATCCCCGGGTCGATAATAATACGCTCCCTAGTAATACCCGCTGCCTCCAGCGCTTCCAGCCGCGCCTTCGCCCAGGCTACTATTTCTTCCACCACATCCACTTCCGCAGGCAATACCCGTTCTTTCTCCGCCGGCACGCTCAGGCTATGCATCACCACCAGCTGCGCTTCTGAATTCTTCACCACCTCTACCAGCGCCGGGTCGGCCCCGCCAGAAACATCGTTGATCCAATCCACCCCACCCAGCGCCAGTGCTTTCTGCGCCGTTGCTGCATGGCGGGTATCGACGCTAATCGCTGCTGCCAACGGCTGCGCCTTGAGTAACTCCAGCACCGGCTCCAGCCGCGCCCATTCTTCCTCCGGCTGCACCGCCGCTGCTCCCGGCCGTGTTGATTCCGCACCAATATCAATCACTACAGCACCTTCCTTCACCATGCGCGCTGCATGCTGATACGCCGCCTCTGCCTCCGCATAGGTCCCTCCATCAGAGAACGAATCCGGCGTCACATTCACAATGCCAACAATCTGCGTATTTATATGCATGCCTTACAGCGCCGTTTTGGCAAACTCCTCCACCGGTGCATCCGCAAAGCGTGCCGCTAGCGCCTCTGCCGTTTCTTTTAACTCAGGGTGCACCCATTCCGTCCACACTTCCGCAAAAGGTACCATCGCAAAGGCTCGCTCCGTCACATGTGGGTGAGGGATAACCAGCTCTCCGTCATGCACCACTTCTTCACCATAGGCTAATATATCCACATCAATCTCCCGCGGCGCCCATTGTTCCTCGTGCTTGGTGCGCCCTACAGCCCGCTCTACATCCTGCACGGCGTGCAGCAATGCTTGAGGTGTCAGCGCTGTTTCCACCAACACGGCCATATTCAAAAAATCTATATCCCACTCGGCAGGTGCATCCTCAGTCAGCAACGCTTTTGACGTATAAATCGCAGACTGTACCACAATCGGCCCACAGGTTTTCCCCACCAGCTCCACCGCATGCACCAGATAGGCGTGCCTATCTCCCATATTCGAGCCTAGGCCTAAAACGCTATGCAATTTACTCTTCGGGAAGGAGTTTTTTGATTTCTTTTTGTACCAGACGCTCCACGATCACAGGCAAATTTTCATTCAGCCACTCAGCCAGCAAGGGTTTGAGCGATTCTGCAACTAAATCTTCCAATGTATTGCCTGAACGGAATGTCGGTGAATCAATTTCTGGTTTGGGGATATTATCTGCAAGCTCTTGCAGTGCTTCGCCAGAGGCTTTCGCAGATTCTTCTGATAGCAGCGCCTCTTTTTTCTCGGAGTCTTCTTTTGCAGGTGCATCTTTTGCTGCGGGTGCAGGCTCTTCTGCAGCAGGCTCCTCGGCTGGTTTTTCTTCTGCCGCGGCTTCTTTTTTATCGTCTTCTAACGCGGCATCGATATTATCCAGCACATCCTCTGTCTTTTCTGCCGGCGCTTCGTCAGCCGACGCTTCTTCCGCAGGTGCTTCCTCAACAGCAGGTTCTTCAGCCGGTGGCTCTTCGGCCGGCGCCTCTTCGGCTGGTGGCTCCTCTTTCTTTTCTTCCTCCGCTGGGGCTTCTTCTGCTTCCTCAGTCAGCTCGAGCACCTCTTCTTCTGCGGGGGCTTCCTCAGCCGGCGCCTCTTCCTTTGCCTCTTCTTCGGCTGGGGCTTCTTCTTTTTTCTCTTCGTCTTCGGCCATCTCTTTATCTCCTGCAATCACGTCTCGGATGGAGCTTAGCACATCCTCCATCGATTCGTCGCTCTCCCCAGTTTTTTCTTCTGTTGCCTCTTCGGTTGCCATTGTGCCACCATAACATTAACTAATTAGTGTACGTTAAAAGCCAATGGGTTTAAAGCGCACACGATCATGATATTCTTCAGGATCGTAAAAATCTACATCCAACCCAAGTGCCGCTACGGTCAGTTCACCCATCACCGCTTTTAAATTATACAGCGCAATCACCTCATTACGCCGTGCGCTTACCAGATTCACTTGCGCAACAAATAACTCCTGCTCGGCATCCAACACATCTAGCGTAGTACGAGAGCCAACATCCGCCTCTTGCCGTACGCCTTCCAGCGCTACTTTTGCCGCTCTTACAGCATCTTCAGTTGAGACAATCGTCGCACGTGCCGTTTCCACATCTTTCCAGGCATTCGTTGCACTTTCTACCGTAGCATTGCGAATTTCCTCAAATTCTTGCATGCGCCGCTCTGCAGTCTGCTTTGATTGCCGTACTCGTGAATATTCCGCGCCAGATTGGTAAAGTGGCACCGTCACATTCAGCGTTACCGAATTTGTTTCCCGCTCGTCAGAGACGAAAAAATCGCCCAAGCCTTCTTCACGCCGATGCGTGCCGACCACAGACGCGGTGGGTAAAA
>JANQQO010000279.1 GCA_028289305.1 Rickettsiales bacterium
CTCCACCATCGAGCAGGTTAGCTTCGTAATCAAACCCTTGCAGAGTATCATTGCCAGCTCCACCGTAGTTACCGCGCAGATTGCCAGAAAGAAAATCATCACCGGCATCACCATAGGCGATGTTATCGTAGCCGGTGAGGGTATCATTACCGTTGCCACCGCGCAGGGTGTTGCTGCCTTCTTCATCATGCAGGGTGTCATCACCATCTTGGCCGAGCAGTACATCATCTCGTGCACCGCCATAAAGGACATCCCTACCCGCTCCACCATAGAGTAAATCGTTTCCATCGCCGCCATAAAGCGTATCGAAATCATTGTCACCCAATAGGAGATCGTTGCCCGCGCCACCAAAAAGAACATCACGGCCATCGCCACCTAAAAGCACATCATTTCCGGAACCGATAGCAAAATAATCGCCATAAAGCACGTCATCTCCGGCATCTCCATGCAGTGTATCATCGTGTTCAAAACCGTATAATTCATCATTGCCAGTGCCGCCTCGCAGCAGGTCATTGCCTTCGCCACCCAATAATACATCGTCACCTTCATCACCAAACAGCTCATCATCGCCGTCTATGCCGGTGAGCTGATCGTCACCAATGCCGCCGACAATGACATCATCGCCGCTACCACCATTAATGAAATCATCGCCGCTGCCTGCGTCGATTAGGTCATCACCCGCATCACCCCAAAGGCTATCATTGCCCTGCTCACCATTTAGTGCGTCCTCCCCGGCGCCACCAAATAATTCATCATTTCCGCTGCCACCCCAGAGGGTGTCGTTACCATCATCACCGTTTAACGTATCTGCACCAATTGCACCGAAGAGTAGATCATTGCCTTCGCCGCCAAATAAGACATCGTCTCCTTCATTCCCATTTAATTCGTCATCTCCTTCATGCGCAATTAATGCATCATCACCGGCGCCACCAAATAGGGTGTCATCACCACCAAGACCATACAAAACATCTCGGCCGCCAAGGCCGAGGATAAAATCGTCTTGGTCGTCATTGCCGATAAGGATGTTATTGCCGTTATCGCCCTGGATGAGGGCCGTAGTAGAGGCAGAAGACGCCCGAACAGGCTCAAGCAGCGTATCTTTGTCCTCTTTTTCTGTAAAAATCTTCGTTGGCGAAGGTACTATGACCTTTGACACCACATCGTGTTTTTTGTCCATTGTATCTCTCTCCCGTGCCATGATCGTGGCACCTATCCCATTCACTATTTAACCATAACAGAAAATAGTTAAAATTTGGTTAATTTTTTAGAAAAAGCTTGGTCAAATATGCTTCAAAAAGCGCATGGTTAACGCATTGCGTGATTTGACCGAGGGTTATTCAACTTATGGTGTTGTTTTGTGATGCCTGTGTTGATGGTCTACAGATGGTGGATAAAGTCACTCTCTGTGAGGGTTATTTGACCTCGCAACATTATCGATTGAAACGCAGTGGGCGTGCCATTCTCTGCTAGGCCTATTAGGGTCAAATCAAAGGATGCGTCGTATGTAATAGCAAGCTGATCAAATGATGTTATCACCATCCATAGGTTATCTACACCGGATTCAAAATCCTCAATAATATCGCCATCCCCTTGTTGCATATGCGTCGGGTAAAACAGGAAGGTATCGTTACCCTCTCCACCGTTTAGGATGTCATTTCCTGCGCCGCCAATAAGTAGATCATTGCCGCCATCACCCCATAGCGTGTCATTTCCCTCTTCTCCGTACAGCACATCGTTAATCTCTGGTTGGATGGATAACACTCCGCCGCGGATAAAGTCATCACCGGCACCGCCATAGAGTGTATCATTACCTGATTTGCCATCGATGGTGTCGTTACCTTCCCCGCCATATACGAGATGTCCGCCGGTTATCCAATCATTCCCCGCATCACCGTATAATATGTCGGTATCATCCCGTGATGGTCCTCCTGTTATAAAATCATCGCCGTCGCCACCATGAAGTGTGTCATTACCATTTCCAACGAGTCTATCCGCCCCTTCATCGCCATAGACAAGCAGTTTCATTAGGGAAAAGGCTTGCACAAAATCATCGCCTGCGCCGCCATAAACGGTGGATGCATCGTTTTCATCGCGGTGGTCGAAGATTTCAACAATACCCACACTAAACATGATGCGGTCATCGCCGCCATCACCGTATATAAGATCGTTACCAGCGATGCCGTTAATGGTGTCTGCACCATCGCCGCCGATAAGCGTGTCATCGCCATCGCCTGCGTAGAGTGAATCGTTATCATTGCCGCCATCAAGGAATGTGCCTTCGTGGGGTGCTGCGTGTAAGGTGTCATTACCATCCCCCCCATAGGCGGTGTTTTTACCGAGCCCGCCTAGAAAGTCATTACCGGCGCCACCATCCATGATGTTAACGCCCTCACTATCGGTGATTCTATCGTCTCCCTCTCGGCCGATTAAAATATCATCGCCCGCACCACCATTAATGGTATCCGCACCACCATCACCAGAAATAACATCATTACCTGCATTGCCTAAGAGGGTGTCGTCATCTGCACCACCTGTTAGGAAATCATTCCCGTCTCCCCCTTCTAGTGTATCTTCTCCTTCGTCCCCATATAGACGATCATTGCCCGTATCGCCGCGTAATACATCATTGCCTGTGTTGCCAAAGAGTCGGTCATTATCAGAGCCGCCAAGAATGGTGTCGTTATCGTCTCCGCCGAGAAGCGAGTCGCCCCCTGCTCCGCCGCTGATGAGGTCTCCGCCTAGGCCACCATCAAGCGTATCCCCGCCCTGCTCGCCATTGAGCACATCCACTCCCGCGCCACCGAATAGGATATCACCATCATTGCCGCCCCATAAGGTATCGTTCCCATCATCTCCATGCAGTGTATCCGCACCGGAAGCACCAAAGAGCAGGTCTCCCCCTTCGCCGCCGAATGCAATATCGTCCCCGTCATTGCCGTTTAACTCGTCATTGCCTGCATGCCCTATTAATAGATCGTCATCTTCACCGCCGAATAGTGTATCATTCCCACCTAGGCCATAGAGCGCATCGCGACCACCCAGGCCGAGGATAAAATCATCCTCATCATCATTTCCAACAAGAATGTTGTTACCATCATCGCCCTGGATGATAGCTGTAGTGGCTAATACATCAAGGCGTACGGTGTTAAGAAGTTTTATAGGTACTTCTTCCAGCGATATATTCAGTGATGTGTTATTTTTGTCTGATACTGTGTGCTGTATGTCTTTCATTGGATTCCCCCTATAGCCCTGCCATGCATGTTACCCATGCCTATGACAGTAGCAGAAAAAGATTAAATTCTAGTTAATTTCTTGGAAAAACTTCGCGAGGTAGATCTGGGATATATGTGTCGATTCCGTGTTACCTAATTTGCGTTCCTTTGATTCAATTTACGGTTGGTTAAAAGTGACGGTTATTCCACCAGCATATTACGCGTGGCGGCAGGAAGCGTGACGGTGAGCCCGTCTAACGCCTCGGTGATCTTAATTTGGCAGCCCAAACGCGAGGTGTGGGTGAGGCCAAAAGCCAGATCAAGCATATCTTCTTCATCTTCTGTCGGTTCACTCAGCATATCGAAAAAGGAGTCTTCTACAATCACGTGGCAGGTGGAGCAGGCAAGCGAGCCCTCGCACGCGCCTTCGAGCGGAATATCGTTCTGATGGGCGACTTCGAGCACAGAAAGGCCGAGAGGTGCTTCTACCTCTTTGGTTGCTCCATCAGGATATTTAAAAATCACTTTAGGCATTATTGCTTTTTAGTTCCTGTTCTACTTCTGCTATGTCTGCGCCTTTTAGCGCGTTTGCAAGCATACGGTTCATACGGTTCTCGATGAAATCGCTGCAGAGCTGATCGAGCTGCTGCACCGCGAGATCAATCGCATCGCGATCTGTATTCCCCATATGGGCTTTAAGCTGCGCGATCTGTGCTTCTATGCGGTTTAGGGTCGATTCGTCAAGTAAATCTTTATCTTCTTCAACAGCAGATTCGACCGCGTGGAGTGCCTGCGTGGCCTCAAGGCGAGATTCTGCAAGCAGGCGGGTGGTGATATCCTCCCGCGCATGGGTGTAGCTTTCTTTCAGCATGGTTTCTATTTTTTCTGGATCGAGGCCGTAAGCGGGTTTAACGGCGACATGCTGCGCAACACCCGTGGTCTGTTCCTCTGCAGTGACAGTGAGCAGCCCATCTGCATCCAGGGCAAAGGTAACTTCAATGCGCGCTAGGCCTGCCTTCATGGGCGGAATGCCGGTGAGGGTGAACTCCGCCAAAGAGCGGCACTGATCAACCATTTCGCGTTCGCCTTGGAGCACATGGATTTTCATGGCGGCTTGTCCATCTTGATAGGTGGTGAATTCCTGCGATTTGGCGACAGGGATGGGTGTATTACGCTCGATGATTTTTTCTACCAGCCCGCCCATGGTTTCTAGCCCCAAAGAGAGCGGGGTAACATCAAGAAGCAGTGTATCAGAGCCTTGCGTAAGCGCCTCGGCTTGTAGCGCGGCGCCGAGAGCCACGACCTGATCAGGATCAAGATTGGTGAGCGGTGGTTGCTGAAACAGCGATTCAACCTTATGGCGCACCAACGGCATGCGCGTTGTACCGCCGACAAGCACCACGCCTTTGATATCGCTGATGGCACGGCTCGCATCCTCCACGACATGGCGGCAGATGGTGAGCGTGGTATCGATGAGCGGTGTGGCCGCGTTTTCGAGATCTGCACGGGTGAGCGTGTAGGTGATGGTAGTGTCTTCTAGCGTGATCTCGCCGCTGATCTGGTCTTTTTCAGTGAGTTGTTCTTTGATCTGACGTGCAAGCGGCAGCAGCGTGGCGAGGTGATCTTTTACAGGGAAGTCGCCCGCCTGAGCGCTGATGTGATCGAGAATGCAGCGATGGATATCATCGCCGCCAAGGGCAATATTGCCACCGGTAGCGAGCACCTGGAACACCCCTTTTTCCATATTGAGCAGGGAAAAGTCGAAAGTACCACCGCCGAGATCATACACGGCGTAGAGGCCTTCTGTGGCGTTATCTAGGCCGTAAGCCAGCGCGGCTGCGGTGGGCTCGTTAACGAGGCGCAGGGTATCTAGCCCGGCTAGGGCAGCTGCATCTTTAGTGGCCGCCCGCGCTGCATCATCAAAATAGGCTGGCACGGTGATGACGGCTTTATTGACGGAGGTATCAAGAGACTCTTCCGCCTGTTGCTTGAGTGTTTTTAGGATTTCTGAGGCAATCTCTACCGGGCTTAGGCTTTTTTCACCGGCTTTCACATGCACCATGCCTTCAGTGATGGTGGTATCCAGCGCGTAAGGCAGCAGATCATCCTCTACATCGTGCACACCACGGCCCATAAGCCGTTTGGTGGAGCGGAAGATGGTGGCGTTTTCGGCTGTTTCAGCAGCGTGGCCAGTAGTGATAGCGCCACCTGTATGATAGGCAACCACGGAGGGCATGAGCGCCCTGCCCTGTTCATCAGAAAGTACACTTGGTGCCGCATTCTCAGCAATGGCAACCAGAGAGTTGGTGGTGCCGAGATCAATGCCGATGGCAGGCGCTTGTGTACAGGGCGTAGTTTCGCCGGGTTCTTGGATTTGCAATAGCATTAGCTGACCTCCTCCAATTCTCGATGTTTTAGGCGGAGGTCATGCGTGAATTTATCCAGGTATTTTAGCGCGATCGCCTGCGAGGCCGCGTTATCATAGGCGTTGTTTTTAAACGCCGCCGCAAGCGCCTCCTCACAGTGTTGTTTCTTGGTGCCTGTTTCTCGCTCTAGGTGATGCACCGCTTCTGGTGTGGTGGCAGATTCGAGCTTTTCGCGTTGTTCTAGAGCTTCTAGCAGCACTTCTTGGCTGGGTTGGGCACCGCCTTGCTCGGTATTTACCGCAATACCATGGAGTGACAGCAAATGCTCTGCGCGCAACAGCGGGGATTTCAAGGTTTCATAGGCCTGGTTGATATCGGCAGTTTTTTGCACCGCGAGCAGCTTCTCCTGCGCGGATTTATTAGCAAAACGATCCGGGTGAAGGGTTTGTTGCATGGTGAAATACTGCTTTTCTAGCTGCGTGAGATCAATATCGTATTGCTGCGGCAGACCGAACAAGGCAAACCAATCATGTGTTGGATGAGACATGGTTATACGTGGAAGGATTCACCGCAGCCGCAGCGGCCCTTTTCATTAGGGTTGACGAAGAGGAAGCCGGATTTGAGCTTTTCTTCTTTGTAATCCATGGTGGTGCCGATGAGGTACATAATGGCTTTGGGATCGATGATGACTTTTACGCCCTTGTCTTCGATGACCTCTTCAAACGGTTGGACATCATCTGCATATTCAATGACATAGGCAAGGCCCGAGCAGCCGCCCTTTTTTACGCCCACACGAATGCCAAGCGACTCCTTACCGCGCTGGGTGAGGAGGTGCTGGATGCGCGTGGCCGCAGCATCGCTGATAGCAATGGGCGGTGGGAGTGCCATGGTTATGCATCTCCGTGTTTCTTACGATAATCCGTGATCGCAGCTTTGATGGCGTCTTCTGCCAATACCGAACAGTGGATTTTTACCGGTGGCAGCGCCAAATGCTCTGCGATTTCGGTGTTTTTAATCGTTTCGGCTTCGTTGATAGACTTACCCTTGATCCACTCAGTAGCCAGCGAGCTAGAAGCAATGGCAGAACCGCAGCCAAAGGTTTTGAACTTGGCGTCTTCAATCACGCCATCGTTGCCGACCTGGATCTGCAGCTTCATCACATCACCGCATGCTGGCGCACCGACGAGACCGGTGCCAACATTGTTGTTATCTTTATCAAGACTACCGACATTACGCGGATTTTCGTAATGATCGATAACTTTTTCACTATAGGCCATGATTTCCTCCTTTGGTTTAATAATTTAGCCTAATGCCCTGTCCATTCAATAGATTTTAGGTCTACACCTTCTTGCACCATCTCCCATAACGGGCTCATTTCGCGCAGGCGTTCGATATTATCTTTTAAGACCTTAATGGCGTAATCGACCTCTTCCTCGGTGGTGAAACGGCCAAAGCCGAAGCGAATCGAGGTGTGCGCCATTTCTTCATCGACACCTAGCGCACGCAAGACATAGGATGGTTCCAGGCTCGCCGAGGTACAGGCCGAGCCGGAAGAGACCGCTAGATCACGAATCGCCATGATCATCGATTCACCTTCAACATACGCGAAGCTGAGATTGATATTGCCGGGAATGCGCTGCTCACGATCGCCATTGAGATACACATCAGGGATGTTATCGGCGATTTCGTGCAGGAATTTATCGCTTAACGCACGCAAGCGCTCGTTTTCTGGACCCATTTCTTTAGCGGCAATTTCTGCTGCTGCACCGAGGCCCACTACCAATGGCGTGGGAAGTGTGCCGGAGCGGAAACCACGCTCTTGGCCACCACCGTTGATCATCGGCTGTAAACGCACGCGTGGACGGCGGCGGATATACAACGCGCCAACGCCCTTCGGCCCATAGATTTTATGGCCAGAAATGCTCATCAAATCGATATGCATATCTTCAACATCAAGCGGCATTTTGCCAAAGGCCTGCGCCGCATCGGTGTGGAAAAATACGTCGTGCTCGCGGCAGATCGCGCCGATCTCCTTTAAAGGTTGGATCACGCCGATTTCGTTGTTCACCGCCATCACCGACACTAAGAGAGTGTTTTCTTTTATCGCGGCTTTGAGCACGTCTAAATCAAGGATGCCGTTTTTCTGCACCGGAAGATAGGTGATTTCAAACCCTTCCTGCTCGAGGTGACGGCAGGCATCGAGCACGCATTTATGCTCGGTGACCAAAGTGATGATGTGGTTTTTCTTATCCTTATAAAAACGTGCTACGCCTTTGAGCGCGAGATTGTTCGACTCGGTAGCGCCGGAGGTGAAAATCACCTCTTTTGGATTGGCGTTGATGAGCGCAGCAACTTGCTTACGCGCTAGTTCGCCAGCTTCTTCCGCCTCCCAGCCAAAGGCATGGCTGCGCGAATGCGGATTGCCGAATTTTTCCAAGAAATACGGCTTCATGGCTTCAAACACGCGCGGATCCATCGGCGTGCTGGATTGATAATCCAAATAAATCGGGAATGTCAGGCCGGATTTGTGGCCGTTTTCCTTAGGGGCTGTGGTGTGTGTGGTGTTGGTCATACTATCCTCATGGTTGCTTTCATTTATGCCGCAGCACGCTCTGGGCTGTGTTGTTGTTTCGCCTGGGCGCGGTCGTGGAGCATTTTCCAGGCATGTAGGAAGCGCTCTATTTCATGGTGCGTCGTTTCTGGGCCGAGGCTTACGCGAATGGCGCAGCGAGCATGTTTTTCCTCCACGCCCATCGCACGCAATACGTGAGATGTACCCACTTTGCCAGAAGAGCAAGCAGAGCCAGCGCTAACGGCGATGCCCTCTAGGTCAAAGGCGATGAGCTGGGTTTCATTCTGCATATAAGGCATCATGATATTGCTGGTATTTGGCAAGCGCGGCGCTTGCGTGCCGTATATAGTGGCTTCAGGTGCATAGTGCAGGATTTCTTGCTCAAGCAGATCGCGCAAAGCAGCAATGTCGGAGGTGGCATCGAGGTTTTCTTGGATATGCGCAACAGCTACGCCGAAACCCATGATAGCGGCAGTGTTTTCTGTGCCCGCACGATAATTTGCTTCTTGCCCGCCACCGGTGAGCAGTGCGGTGAGCGGCAAGCCTTTTTTGATGATAAGCGCTGCTGCACCTTGTGGGCCGCCGCATTTATGGGCAGAGAGCGTTAGCGCATCCACATTGAGCGCCTGAATATCCACCGGAATTTTGCCAAAGGCCTGCGCTGCATCGCAATGGATGTAGCCGCCATGGGCATAAACACGCTCAGCAATCTCAGCGATAGGCTGGATGACGCCGGTTTCGTTATTAGCAAGCATGACCGAGACTAAGGCCTTGCCCGGAGTGTTGTTTAGGGCGGCTTCCAGCGCATCAAGGCGCACAATGCCGTTTTCATCCACTGGGATGAGCTGCGCTGTTTCTCCAGCCGGCTTCAACACAGAGATATGCTCTGTAGCAGCAACCACCGGGGTGGTATCAGCTAGGCCATGCAGGATCATATTATTGGCCTCAGTGCCTGAGCTGGTAAAAATCACCTGATACGCGTCACTCGCGCCCACGGCGTGGGCGATATGCTGGCGTGCATGAGTGATGTGCTGGTGTGCGGCGCGACCAAATGCGTGCACTGAGGAAGCATTCTGCGGCGCGTTCAGCGCTGCATACACCGCATCAGCCACCGGCTTTTTCACCGGCGCTGTGGCATTATAATCCAAATATATTGGCGTGTTAGGCATCGTTATTGTACCGCTTCTAAAAATTCTTGTTCAAATGAGGCGATGTGTAAGTTTTTCTCTTTCACTTTGTGTTTGCAGACATCTTCCAACGAGATTGAGCGCAGATACGCATAGATCTGGTTGCTGAGTCCATCCCATAAATCATGCGTGAGGCAGCGGGTTTTGCTGGAGAGGCAGCCCTTTGCCGGATCATGATTACAGCGCGTCATCTTAATTTGTTCATCTACCGCGAGTATAATATCCGAAATCCAGATAGATCCGGGAGTGTTAGCAAGCATGTATCCTCCGCCAGGGCCACGCACCGCACGCACGAGCTCACGTTTTTTCAGCTTGGCAAAGATCTGCTCTAAATAGGTCAGCGCAATATCTTGGCGGCGGGCAATATCACCGAGTGGCACAGGCGTGCCGGTATGGTGCCTCGCCAAATCCACCATTGCCATTACCGCATAGCGTCCTTTGGTTGTGAGCATCATTGTGAGTTTACCTCCCATTTTTGGGCTGTTTCTTCGATTGCCTCTTGTTGATCTTCCAGTTTGTTCAGTTTCTTCTTAAGTGTGTCGACTTCTTTGAGCAGCGTATCAATGGCTTCCTGACGCGGATCTTTCACATCACCAGTGCCATACGCAGTAAAATCTTTTTCTGCGTCTTTTTGGGCTTTCGCAGAGACTTGGCGCGCAGGAATGCCCACCATCGTCGCGCTTTCTGGTACGTCTTTCACCACCACCGCGTTAGAACCCACACGTGCACCATCGCCGATGGTAATGGGCCCGAGGAGCTGGGCACCAGAGCCAATAATGACATCATTACCTATTTGTGGGTGACGAATTTTTTGTTTTTCATCCTTGCTTAAAGAGACGCCGCCCAGGGTAACCCCATGATAAATCGTGACATTATCACCGATAGTGGCGGTTTCACCAATAACCACACCGGCACCATGGTCGATGAATAGGCGTTTGCCAATTTTCGCGCCGGGATGGATTTCAATACCGGTGATAAAACGGGCGAATTGGGAAAAAATACGCGCAAGCAGCTTTAGGCCCCACCCCCAGAGCTTGTGAGACATGCGGTAAAACAACATCGCATGCAAACCGGGGTAGCAAAAAACGATCTCTACGCGCGAGCGCGCCGCGGGATCCCGCGCAAAAAATGAATCTATTTCAGCAATAAATGTTTTAAACATGATGGTTATTCTTGTGCGTTTCTCAATAGAAACTCTTTACTTCTCATATGGGTATGTATATATGTTCCTCGCCCTAGGGCGTTTTTTAGCAGCTACTTGGTGCGTATAATGCCTGTTGTACAATAACCAAGTAAATTAGTCAAGATTAAACGTTATCCGCCTGATTTATTTTGGTTTTACAACCTTTATGTCGGATAAGGTTTTACTATATATAGTCTATAATTGTTAGTACGTGACGTTTACTGTATATGCCTGAAGTTATTTTAAATGGCCCTGAAGGACGATTAGAGGGCCGCTACTCATCGGGTAGTAAAGATAATTCTCCAGCAGCGTTAGTGCTGCACCCCCACCCTCTGCATGGCGGCACCATGAATAATAAGGTGACGTATAATCTGTTTAAGTCTTTCTCAGATAACGATTTTTCTGTGCTGCGGTTTAATTTCCGCGGTGTAGGACGTTCGCAGGGGGAATATGATAGCGGCGTAGGTGAGCTGTGTGATGCAGCGGTGGCACTTGATTGGCTGCAGCAAAACAACCCCGATGCGAGCACCTTTTGGATTAGCGGATTTTCTTTTGGCGCCTGGATCGCCATGCAGCTATTAATGCGGCGGCCGGAGTTAGAAACATTTATGTTGGTGGCGCCACCAGCGAATAGCTATGATTTTAACTTCCTTTCGCCCTGCCCTTCTTCTGGTATTATTATTCAGGGCGATCAGGATAGTATCGCACCAGAGGAACACACGGCAAAGCTTGCAGAAAAGCTAACCCAGCAGCGTAATATTACGGTAGATTACCACCCTATTGGTGGGGCGGATCACTTCTTCCGTAATAATATGGAGGATCTGCGGGATATGTGTGATGCGTATATTAAGGAGAATATTGAAAAATTCACCAATCGCTCACGTATTAAGCCGGACAAAAGACGCCGCCAGTTACAGGATGAAGAACCCCTGTAGTCGATGGCAGGGTGAGCGGCAATTTCTTTAGCGAGCGCACCGCAAGATAGGCAAAGGCCTGCGCCTCTATAATATCCCCATTGAGATCAAGCGCTTCCACAGGCTGCACCTGGCTGGTGAGCATGTCGGCAAGGCTGCGCATTAGTGTAGGATTATGGCGACCACCACCGCAAATATACCAGCTATGCGGCGCCTCTGGGAGGAAGTGCGCACTTTCTTTGATACACAGGGCGATGAAGGCGGTGAGCGTGGCTGCACCATCTTCAGTGCTGTGCGCGGTGAGCTGCTCGAGTGCAGCATGGAATTCGTTGCGATCGAGGGATTTTGGTGGCGGCGCGGCAAAATACGGGTGCTGCAACCATTGCTGAAGAAGGGATTCATCAGGCGTGCCTGCTGCGGCAAGGGCGCCTTCTTTATCATAGGCTTGCTGAAGATGGAGGTTGACCCAGTCATCGAGCAATGCATTGCCGGGCCCAACATCGCAAGCGAGCGTATTTTCTTCTGTGGCGCTGATATAGGTGATGTTGGCAACGCCACCAATATTGACGAAGGCGACCGGCTTGGGCAGATCACGCGCCAGGGCAGCGTGGAAGAGGGGCGCTAAAGGTGCGCCCTGCCCGCCGGCTTGCATATCTGCGGAGCGAAAATCGCTGACCACGCTGATGCCGGTTTGCTCCGCAAGCAGCGCTGCATCACCAATTTGCCAGGTATGCTGTTGTTCGGGCTGATGCAGGATGGTTTGGCCATGAAAGCCGATAACGTCGATATCGGCGGGCTGGAGCTCCGCCTGCTGGAGCAGGGCCTGCACCGCTTCGGCATGCGCCTCGGTGAGTGCTTTTTCTGCCGCTGCAATGGCTTCTGGCGTGCGCTCTTGACTCTTCACCAGGGTGTGGAGCTGCTCACGCAGCCCGGAACTAAAAGGCTGGGTGAGGCTGTGATGGGTAAGGGTGATATGCGCGCCGTCTGTGTGGATGATTGCTGCATCTACCCCATCCATGGAGGTGCCGCTCATCATCCCTAACGCTGTCAGTGTTTCTGCCATAAAAATGCCTGTGGACCTGTGCTAGCCACCATGATAAGTTCACGCAGCAATAAACACAAGGCGTAAACAAGGATGGCTGGATTTTCTTCCCCGTTTCTGCAGGCAATGCAGGAACGGGCATTTTTACATCAATGTACCGATGAAGCGGCATTGGATACAGCGCTGCAGAAGGGCCCTGTGGTGGCGTATATCGGCTTTGACTGTACGGCACGCTCGCTGCATGTGGGCAGTTTGGTGCAAATTATGATGCTGCGCTGGCTGCAAAAAACAGGGCATAAGCCGCTGGTGTTGCTCGGCGGTGGTACGAGCAAGGTGGGAGATCCTTCAGGCAAGGATGAATCGCGGCAATTGCTGGGGGATGACGATATTGCAGCGAATATGGCGGGGATTCAGCAGATATTCTCGGTGTTCCTTGATTTTGAAGAGGCGTTTGATGCGGGAAATACGGCGGCGGTGTTGGTGAATAATGCCGAGTGGCTGGAGGGCTTAAATTATATCGATTTCCTGCGCGATTATGGGAGGCATTTCTCGGTGAATCGCATGCTGAGCTTTGATAGCGTGAAATTGCGACTGGATCGCGAGCATCACTTAAGCTTTCTAGAATTTAATTATATGATTTTGCAGGCCTATGATTTCGTTGAGCTGTTTAACCGCTATGGCTGTACGCTGCAGATGGGCGGCAGCGATCAGTGGGGCAATATCGTCAACGGGGTGGAACTAGGGCGGCGTATGGAAAAAGGGGCGCTATTTGGCCTGACAACACCGCTGATTACTACCGCTAGTGGTGCGAAGATGGGAAAAACGGCGCAGGGCGCGGT
>JANQQO010000281.1 GCA_028289305.1 Rickettsiales bacterium
ACCATGGTCGATACCAATGATGCCTGGATTGCCGAGCGCACCGGTATTAAACAGCGCCATATCGCCGCAGAAGGCGAAATGCCCTCTGATATGGCTGCCGCCGCGGCGCGTGAAGCGCTAAAAAACGCAAACCTCAGCGCGGACGATATCGACCTCATCTTAGTCGCCACCACCACGCCTGATAACACCTTCCCCTCCACCGCCACCCGCGTACAGCATTTGCTCAGCATGACGCATGGCGCCGCATTCGATGTGCAAGCCGTCTGTTCCGGCTTTCTCTATGCGCTCTCCACCGCCCATGCCTTTATCCAAAGCGGCACCTACACACGCATCCTCGTCATCGGCGCAGAAGCCCTCTCCCGCGTGTTAGATTGGGATGACCGCACCACCTGTGTCTTGTTCGGCGATGGCGCGGGCGCTGTCATCCTCGAAGCACAAGAAGGCGAAGAACAGCGCGGCATCCTCTCCTGCGATCTCTATTCTGACGGCTCCACGCGCGATCTGCTTTATGTCAATGGTGGCCCCGGCTCCACAGGCAAAGCTGGCGTCATTAAAATGCAAGGCAAAGACGTGTTCAAACACGCCACCCAGAAAATGCTCTCTTCCACCCTCAACATACTAGAAAAACACAACCTCACCGTTGCAGATGTTGATTGGGTCATTCCCCACCAGGCCAATATCCGCATTTTAGAAGCCACCATCAAACGCCTCGAAGTTCCAGCGGAAAAACTCATTGCCACCGTGGATAAACACGCCAATACCTCGGCCGCCTCCATCCCGCTCGCCCTGTATACTGCATTACACGAAAAAAAGCTTAAAACGGGCGATTTAATTGCTTTACAAGCGGTTGGCGGCGGATTAACCTGGGCCGCCTGCCTATTACGGTGGTAATAGAACAGATGAATACGTTAAAAAAACGAACAAAATGAACGTTTTAGGATTGACTCACCTTAAGACAATCGGTAGAGTTGTAGGACGGAGTTAGGATATATGACTGAAAAAACTATTACACGGGCCCATTTGGCAGATGCTATCTATCGCGAGATTGGTCTCTCTCATACTGAATCGGCGGAACTCGTTGATTCTGTGCTTGATGAAATCATCACCGGCCTGGAAGAGTCCGACCAAGTGAAGCTCTCTTCTTTCGGCACCTTTACCGTGCGCCATAAAAAAGAGCGTATCGGCCGCAATCCAAAAACTAAGGAAGAAGTGCCGATCACCCCACGTAAGGCCATCACCTTCCACGCCTCCAATCTGCTATCAAAACGCGTGAACAACGCGCTCTCTTCCGGCGGCGACAGCAGCGCAGAGAGCAGCAGTGATGAAGGTATAAGCGACGGCAGCACCGAGAATGACGACAACTCCTTCGCGTAGTAGCAAAAAATCCGCCTCGGCCTTCCGCACCATTGGTGAAGTGGCGACCGAGCTGGGCGTAGCGCAACATGTCTTGCGTTTCTGGGAAACCAAATTTCCCCATGTCAAACCCCATAAACGCCGCGGTGGCCACCGGTATTACCGCCCACAAGACATCGATAATCTAAAAGAAATAAAAGCCCTGCTGCATGAAAAGGGTTATACGATCAAAGGCGCGCAGAAGCATCTGAGCAATCGCGAGAAAGACGGCAAAACCGCCGGCCAGATCGAGATGTTCCCCGGCCAAGCCAAGCACGCCAACACCAATCAAGTGGGCAGCCGCTTAAGCCAAGAAGATATCGCCAAGCTCACCGAGGTGTTCAACGAGTTATGTGCGCTGAAATCCCTGCTCAGCGAGCATAGCTGATCCCGCCACACGGTTAAAAACCATCCCACACAATCCACACGCCGAAATTATCTGGCATTTACCGCCGTTTTGCCTATAACTCCACCTGTCGGGACGTAGCGCAGCCTGGTTAGCGCACCAGTCTGGGGGACTGGGGGTCGCTGGTTCAAATCCAGTCGTCCCGACCACCCTTCGCCTTCGGCTTCGGGTGGCTTACGCCATTTGGCGTAAGACGCATGAAGACGACGTTAGGTGAAGGAGTGCCCTTCGTAGCTTGCGAAGCAAGCGTAGGAGGGCTAAAACCAATCAATGTTCTACGTCTACTTACTCAAAAGCATCCATTTTCCTGATAAGACCTATATTGGTTTTACCGAAGATCTAAAAACACGAATGCGCGCGCATAATGCGGGAGAATCGAAACACACTGCTAAATTTGCGCCGTGGCAGCTAGTTTCTTACCACGTATTTGCAGACAAAAGAAAAGCGCAGGAATTCGAGTATTACCTCAAGACAGGTTCAGGAAAAGCATTTGCGAGTAAGCGACTTTGGTAGTAAGACGAGCGATTTTTATCAAATCCAGCCCCCACAACTCCGAACACAGCAAGATACAGTTGTGACGGAATGAAAAATTCACCCGTCATCAACAGCATGCCTCTCTGTAAACCAGTATACGCCTATACCAGAACATGATAGTATGCCTATATGCCACCAGACAAACGCATCCTAAAAAAATGCTACTATGTAAAATGCCCCTTATTTGGTGAGGATGGCACGATACGTCCTGGCCAATTTAGCCGATACGTATTTCTGCTACCCAACCCTGATAACACCGAAATAGCCGCAGCAGAGCTGGAAGAAGCCGATCGCTTTTTCAGCACAAAACCCTATAGCCTCGGCTCACATGCAGTTGGAGCAGGAAACATGTTAGATCCTAACAATAGTGAAGATCAGGAAAAACTGACTTCCATACAGCGAGAACATCCAGAATTGATAGATGAACCACCCCTTGTTGCCAGCAACCATCCCTTAGCAAGTGACTTAAATCCTGCAATTTATGGAGCCTGGGAACTTAAGCCTGAAAAAGTTTCATTCTTTGAGCAAATGGGCTTTGATCAGGAATGTGCTGCTATTATCAGCCCCTCTTCTGCGGAAATGCACGCATATTTGGATTCTCTAGAAAAGCAGTACAAGACAGCGCGGCAAAAATGGGAGGAGCTATTTGGCGACGTAGCGTCTGTAGACTGCACAGACCCAGATTTCTTTGATAGCAAGATGACAGATCAGGAACAGTATGAAAATCCTTTCCTAATAGACGACGGAGAAAAGATATGGATGCTATCAGCGTGGGAAGTCGCTAATTATTTAGCGCGCAGCAATGAAATGTACGAAGCCGTTAAAGCAGTAAAAGAAAATAAGAAGTGTCCCTTCACTTGTGAACTAAACGAGCGGCGCCTATAGCGCGCTTAACCGCCTAGCCCCCCCCTAAACATCAACTCCGGTCAGGTATTCGAAGGCGTTTTCGAAGAAATTCTGATCCTGCTTTTCCTGCTGCTGCTTGAAACGCGCCTGCTCTTCGGCCAAATCCGCCGTATTACGCGCCTCCTCCAGCACTTTATCAAGATCAATCGTCGCCAGATGCTGCTCACGAATGAGGCTGTGGATCTTCTTTTCGGCTTCGGAAAACTCCCCATCAATATGGAACAACACCCGCGCAAAGTTAATCAGATGCGCCCGATCCCGCTTATCGGTAATGCCAGGGAAAACCTCATCCACCTCCACCGCTGTTGCAAAATCCGCTTCCAGCTGCGCACGCTCTGCTTCGGAAAAATCGAATTTCCGCGAATAGCGCCGAATCAGCTCCACCTCTTCTTCCGATAACGTATGATCGCTATGCGCCAAGGCAATCGCCGTACGCCACATCGCAAATTTACTCGCATTCACTGAAACTAGCCGCTGCATCTTCCTTAAAACCCCGCTCGTGTAGAACCAGCGCTACTCTACGCCAATACCCCAACAAACGCAACCCTAGGAATAGATGAGGAAATTACGTATCAATATTCCCTACGCAATGTTTGCTCAAATCAATCATCAGGCTTTTGCCTGAACTTTCAGCCTCACTCGTATTAAGCGATGAAAGCCCGTGCTCAAAAAGCGCGGAGTATCCTGATACATCACTCAGATCAATAGCGTCCGTGTTCAAGAATCCCATCTCCCAATCCCGAAACGTACGCGCCGGTATCTCCCCTTGCCAGAATGTATTCACCGAAGTATGCCGCGGATCCTCCGCTATACGCGAATAGATACGCTCCACATCCTCTTTTTCTCCCTCAAGCAGCTGCATAAACTCGCGCTTATGATACACCAAAAGCCCTGTAATGCCCTCCTGCTTATTTGTCGCACGCGCGCCTGTTAACAGCCCTGCAAGTTCTTCAGAGCTAAAGTCATGATTCGCCACACTGGTATATAAAAGCTCATACATTGGGATACCACCTATAGGTTGTTACCCCTCACCCCACATCGCCCAATAGTAGGTAACGGATTGTATTATATCAACTAAAAAATGCCCCGAATGATGGCCGGTAATAGAGTAAATTTAGACCCACCCCCTTCGCCAAGGGTTTTCGGCGATACGCCTAGTGCTAATCGATTTTACGTAGCGTATGAAAGCCCACAAAACACACGCCTCACCTCGTCTCCAAACGAGTAAGTTCGAATCACCTAACTATACGATTATATTAGAGAAACTATAATCTCTTCTTAACAAACGCTCTGCCAGAGTGTGACTTGAGATATTTTTCGAACTCAAAAGCCCGTTCTTTATCGGTAAAGGCAACATATGTTTTTAAACGCCACGGTTTGTACTTAGATGTATGAAGAACTTCGCCAGCATTGTGTTTTATTAGACGTCCATATACGTCATCAGCAATGCCAGTATAATAACGGTCTTTATCGGATTCACTTTGAAGAATATAGACGTATTTCATGCTGTGATTATAGTCCGCCTATGTTGCTTCGCAACTTCGGCGCGACAGCCTTCTCCTAATCGTGTTCGCCTCGGCAAGCCTTCGTTCCGCCTCCGCTAAAGCTTCGGCGCGATGAAGGCTTGCCGAGCCGAAGCACGAAGTGCGAAGGCTGGTGGAGCTAGGCGGGATCGAACCGCCGACCTCTTGCATGCCATGCAAGCGCTCTCCCATCTGAGCTATAGCCCCATATCTCTGACTAAGGTGCCGCGCATTCTATGAACAAATCGGGTTTTTGCAAGTATTCTTTGTCTTCCCCGCCTATGCGCCGAGCATGGTAGTAATCTGATCCAGCGTAAAATCTGCCGGAATATCCACATGCCCACCACCCGGCACGCGCTTAAAACGCATCGGCGCATCGCCCGCCTCCCCAGCAGCCGCTAATATCTCGCTATGGTGAATTGGCGTGGTCGCATCCGCCTCCCCATGCACCAGCAGCACCGGCGTGTGGCGCAAACCCGCTATCTCATGCACAGAATCAAAATGATGCCGCAAGAAACGCCCTACATACGGCCGATACAGCCACGGATATAAATCCATCGCCTTTTCTTCAATCGAAGCAAATGTCGCTACCGCCACCACGCACGCTGCCCCTTTGCCCTGCTCTTCCAAATCCGCCGCTAGATGCAGCGCCACTGCCCCGCCTAGCGAATCGCCATAGAGCACCACCTCCTCTAGCGCCGCTCCCTGCTGCTGCACAAATTCCACCGCTGCGGCTGCATCATAGCGCAAGCCTTTCTCACTCGGACTCCCTCCGCTCAGGCCATAGCCGCGATAACTCACCGCTACCACGCCCCAGCCACGCGCGGCAATCGCCCGCAGCGTCTTAATGCGATAATCACGATGCGGCGCATGCCGTAAAAACTGTCCATCCGGCCCACGCGGCACACCGCAATCGCCCAAATGCCCGGTATTCCCATGAAAAAAAATACAACTCGGCTGCCCCTGTTTCGCCGCCGCATGCCACAGCACAATCTCCACCCCGTCTTCGGTCCGCACACGCTGCGCGGTAAATCCCTCTAGCCCATACGCATCCGGCTCCCGCATTGTGGGGTATAATTCCGGATCTTTACCCTTACGGTGAGGTTTAAAAATCATCCCATCTTGCACGAAATAAAGCCCCACCAGCAAGGCGAAGCTCTTTATCTTCCGCCACCACATCACGTATCGTCAACAGGTGGCGTATCCGGCACTGCTTCTTTTTGCACCGTTTTATGCCCCAGCGCCTGCTCGATCTGATAATTAAATTCCGCCCCAAAAATATACACCACCGAGAGAATATAGAAGAAAATCAGCGCGACAATAATCCCTCCCAAACCGCCATAGACCAAATTCAGCTGATTAAACGTATGCAGATATTGCGCGAACAGCATCCCCGCCAGCACCCAGCCAATCAGCACCATAATCGTGCCGGGCACCACCGCCCACAGCCGCTGCTTGATATTCGGCAAAATATAATACGTGCCCGCAATCGCCACGCCCAAAATCGTCACACTCAATCCCACCCGAAAATATCCCCATATCGGCGCAATGAAATCCGTCGGTAGCTTCAATTTCTCCTGAACCGCACCCCACACCACCGGTGCTATAATCAGCATAAACATGCCCACAAACACCGCCACCGTCAGCACAATAAACTGCCCCATACTCATCAGCCGCCGCCAAATATAGGCCGGTGGCGTCTTCACGCGATACGCACGATTAAGAATCGTCCGCGTCCCCTCCACCGCCGAAGACGAGGTCCAAATCGTCGCTAAAATAGCCAAAGTAAACAACCCCTGCGGCGGGCCAGACACAATCTCGTTAATCCGCGGCTGCAACGCTGCGATAAAATCCTGCGGCACATTGCTCATCACAATCTTCACGAATTCCTCGCCCACTTCCGACTGGCCCAACATCCCGCCGAGCGCCACAAAAAACACCAAAAAAGGAAAAAGCGCCAGCAACCCTAAAAACGCTAAATACCCAGCATGCTCAATACCATCATGATAAACGGTCCAATACCCCGCCTTATAGAACGCTTTGCCTAATTGTTTGCGTGTAATCATACCGCCATTGCTACAACGAATAACACTCCGTGTCACCATACGAAAAAACACCCTATTTGCCAAGCACCGTCCTGTGATAGTTCTCCTAGACGCCACCCTGTTTTCTCGTTACACTAGCTGCCCGGAACACAACTAATTCATCTCTCCCCCTGCCTGCGGGGGGAGCAACAAATCTGAGCTCTGCGTAGCTTTAGCGAAGCAGAGCCAGATTTGTGAGGGGGGTGTTTACTGAAGACTGAGGACAGAGGACAGTAAGAAACTATTCAGTCTTCTGTCTTCAGTTCTCTGTTTTCTGAAAGTCACCCCCACCAGATTTCCTAGGTTCGCCTTCGGCTCACCAATGAAATCTTGCCTCCCCCGCTGGGCAGGGGAGGAAATAAAGGATGTAAGAGGAACACAACGAGGATACATGATGACCAAGCAAAACACCCCCACCATCGCCATCGATTCAGACGCGTTTTCTGTCACCACCGACCCGCTGCCTAATTCCCAGAAAATCTATATATCTGGCGCAGCACACCCTGAGCTACAGGTCGCCATGCGTGAAATCCACCTCGATCCGCATTCCGGCGAACCCCCGGTGCGCGTCTACGACACTTCCGGCCCCTATACCGATCCGAATGCCCGTATCGATATCAAACAAGGCCTGTCCAAGCTGCGCAGCACCTGGACCAACGAACGCAAAAAGCAGAGCGCCCGCGGTGAGGCCGTCACCCAGCTCGCCTATGCCCGCCGCGGTATCATCACACCAGAGATGGAATATATCGCCATTCGTGAAAATCTCGGCCGCGACGCCCTGCCGCAGAATAGCAAAGGCGGTGAGTCTTTCGGCGCCGCGATCCCAGCGCATATCACACCCGAATTCGTGCGTGATGAGGTCGCGCGCGGCCGCGCCATCATCCCGGCTAATATCAACCACCCAGAATCCGAGCCGATGATCATCGGCCGCAATTTCCTGGTGAAAATCAATGCCAATATCGGCAATTCCGCGGTCACCAGCTCCATCGGCGAAGAGGTCGAAAAAATGGTCTGGGCCACCCGCTGGGGTGCAGATACCATCATGGATCTCTCCACCGGCAAAAACATCCACACCACGCGTGAATGGATCCTGCGCAACTCCCCCGTGCCCGTCGGCACCGTGCCCATCTACCAAGCGCTGGAAAAAGTCGGAGGTGTGGCCG